>JAZDKC010000049.1:0-29572 GCA_043803465.1 Microcaldota archaeon | reverse complement strand
AACGCCGGACCGGAATATTATGCCGCTGAAGGAAGGTACCATGCGGCCAGGGCGCGCGAGGAAAAGCTTGCGGCACTGCAGGAGATGCTTAGGTTTTGCCCAAAGCACAAGGGCTCGCAGAGCATTTTGATGGAAATCCGCAAGAAGATTTCCTCCCTTAGGGATGAGGAACGGGTTGAGAAGAAGAGGAAAGCGGGCCAGAAGGGGAAGGGCGATTTCGTCAAGAAGCAGGGCGCCGCGCAAATAGTGATGATGGGCTTTGTGAACTGCGGCAAAACCGCTTTGTTCAACAAATTATGCGATCTGCACCACCAATCCTCCGAGGTCGCATACGAGACGCAGGGGGTTGAGCCGGGAATGATGGACTACGAGAAAATCCCCTTCCAGTTCCTCGACCTGCCCTCAATAAACGACCAGAACAAGGCGAGATTGTTCGCACTTTCACGCAATGCGGATTTAACACTTGTAATCCTTGATCCTTTTTCCCCAATTGAGATGCAGGCTAAATTCTTCGATGATCTCGTGGGCAAAAAGATGTTCGTGATTTCGAAGAAGAACATAGTGGAAGTGAAATCCCAATTTTTTCAATATGACGCATTCTCCGATGGGGACATATCCGAAATGAAAAAAACCCTAAGGAAAAATCTCGACCTGATACGCATCTACACAAAAAGCCACCACGGCGGGATCGACTATGACAAGCCGTTCGTGCTTGTTTCCGGCTCGACTGTAGCCGACATCGCAAAGCAGATCCACAAGGACATGTACCAGAATTTGAAGTATGCGAAGGTGTGGGGCTCCGCGAAATTCGCGGGCCAGCAGGTCTCCGGAAACTACCAGATGAAGGATGGGGATGTTGTCGAGCTGCATATGAAGTGAAACAATGAGGCAAAATAATATACTTGGATTTGTATTTTCTTTTTTTGTATTATTTTTTTATTCTGATTGACGGTTTTCAAACTTGGCAAAATTATTGGGTATTTATTGGGGCTATATATCTCCCATATGGTAATTCTTGAGAAAGTCGAGAGATTTTTTTGATAATGTGCTAACTGATGCCCTTATGAAAATATCTGCTGACTAGCCAACCAGTATCTCCCTAATTCTCAGATGCGGCGCGCCCGTTGTGACCGGAGCGCTCTGGCCGTCCTTGCCGCAGGTGCCTGGCAGGAATTCGAGGTCGCTTGCGACCATGTCAATTTTATGAAGCGCTGTGAGTATGTTTCCGTTGATCGAGCAATCGCGCACCATTTCCTTTTTCTCCCCATTCCTTATTATAAAACCATATTTTGCCGCAAAAGTGAAATTCCCGACCTTGGGCGAAACCTGCCCCTCCTTGCATCCTACCAGGTAGATCCCATTTTTTACCTCATCAAACAACTCCTCCCTCTTGCATCCGCCTTTTTCGAAATAGGTGTTGCTCATCCTTACAATCTGCCTGGAACTGCTGTCCCCCCGTGCATTCCCGGTAAGGGTGCTTTTGTACTGGTTGGCAGTTTCAAGCGATGTGAGGTATGCATTCAGGATCCCGTTTTTCACCAAAGTTGTGCCCCTGGATCTTGTGCCCTCGTCATCAAATTGGTAGGAGCCCCACAATTCGGGTGAAATAATCGGCGAGTCCTTGATGGTCACGTTTGCACTCCCGATTTTCCTTCCCATCTTTCCCCCCAGGCATGAGCTTCCATTCGCGATTGCATCGGCCTCGCATGCATGCCCCACCGCCTCATGCGCAAAAACCCCCGCAAGCTCCGGATCGAGGATCGCCATCATTTTGCCCTTTGGGCCGTGCCTTGCAGCAAGGAGCGAATTCGCTTCCTTTGCGGCCTTCTCCACTTTTCCCGGGAACATTTTCATGATCTCGAAACCCGCCTTCTCCTTCACCTGTTCGTATGAGTTTTCCAATAGCGCCCCATCCTTGGCAAAAATATTCGCAGCCGCCCCGGTCCGGATGTCTATTTCCGAAATCTCCGCGCCAGACGAATTCAAAAAGTTGGTTTTTGAGCATGCGTCGTAATAATTCAGCAAAGTGGAACTGGTCCTTTTGATTTTGGCAAGCTTTTCAATTTCCAAAAGCAGCCTGATTTTCTCCTCGAAAGAATGGTTTTTAGGATTGTCGGTTATTTTCGTCCCCAGGTTTGCCTTGTTTGCTTCCGGTTGCGCCAGCTTGATCTTTCCGCCCTTCAATTTCGCGAGCTTTTCGGCCTCCCCAACTACCGCCTCCCCATTCCCCACCTGGTTGGAGGAAGCGAAACCGAAGCTGTTTTGCATCAGCACCCTGCAGCTGATATTCTCGGTCGTGCCCTCCCTCACGGATTCCACCTTGCCATCCTTGATTGAAATCGCGGTGAAATCCGTTTTAGTAATTTGAGCGTCCGCATACTTGTATTTCTGGAGAATCCTGGAAATTTTTTCTAGCATTTGCCCTCACGCCTTTACCATTACACCAACTATTATTAATTACCTTCGCCATTTCCTTCCTTATGATTCTAATCAAGCAAAAGGAAGCGTTGATCCGGAATGGTGCGTCCCCTGCGCATAGGAAGCTGATGCTTGATTGCCTGGAGCATACGGCCAATTCGCTGCTTCCAGATGTCTTATTGAAAGGCAAGCTGTCATTCGTTGGCAAAACACTGATTGTTGAAAAGGAAAAATTCGAAATTGGCGGCAAAATATTCGTGATCGGGGCTGGAAAAGCCGGGGGGACCATGGCCGAAACCATCGAAAAAATAATTCCTGTTGAAAAGGGGATTGTCAGCCTTCCCCGTGGCACGATCAACGGGTTCAGTTGCAAGAAAATCGAGCTTATTGAAGCTGGCCATCCATACCCGGATGAAGGAAGCATGCGTGCTGCCAAGGAAATGATTTCCCTCTCGAAGGAAGTACGCGAGGAAGACCTGCTGATATGCCTTATTTCCGGTGGAGGTTCCTCACTCCTGGCATTGCCGGATGAAGGGATCTCGATGGAGGAAAAATCCGCGATTGTCAAGGCGGTGATGAATGCCGGTGCGAATATCGAGGAGCTCAATTCGGTAAGGAAGAGCCTCTCGGCAATCAAGGGCGGCAAGCTGGCGATGCATTTTAAGAAGGCGAAAATTGTCAACATCATCCTCTCGGACGTGCTCGAGAATTCCATCTCTACTGTCGCATCGGGGCCGACTGTGCTTGACCGGTACGCGTATGCGCATGCGAAAGACATTCTGAAAAAATACGGCTTCTGGGACCAGGAGAAAAACTATTGCAAGGTGATCGAGCGGGGAATCATGGTCGGCAGGCTTCCGCTAACGCTTGAAAAATCCCAGCCGGAAATCGATGATTTCGTAATCGGCGACAATGCGCTTGCTGTGAAGATCGCTTCCAGCTATTTGGAAAGGAACGGCTATGCTGTTGAGAAATATTTCAATGTTACCGGCACGGCGAGGGATAGGGGGAGGGAGTTCGCGCTGATTTTGAACCGGGGCAAATGCTTTGTTGCGGGCGGGGAGACAACGGTTAAGGTTAAAGCGAATGGCATTGGCGGAAGGAACCAGGAATTTGCAATGGGCGCTGCGCAGTTCCTGAAAAAGGGCACGCTTGTTTCGATGGGCACGGATGGGATAGATGGAATTTCGAATGCCGCAGGCGCGATTGTCGACAACGAGACAAAGGAAAAAGCAAAACGGAAGGGCCTTAGCATCCCGGAATATCTCGAATACAACGATTCGAACCATTTCTTCGAGGAGATCGGCGACGGGCTTATCGTGACCGGGCCTTCCGGAACGAATGTCTGCGACCTGATGATCGGGCTGGTCTGAATGAAACGCTTCAAATCCATTATGGCGGGGATCAAATCAATTAAGTGGGATAATCGCGTGCAACGCCCCGGATATTTGCAGCCCAAGGCGATAATCAATGAAGCCGAAGTGCAGCGTGTCGATCTGACGCCAAAAATATGCGTGCGCGCAAAAAACATTTTCTGGGTCAAGGAGTCGAACCTTTATGACGACGGCCAGGTTGCGGCATTCCCGAAAATTTTCGGAGAGGCATTCAATGAGGACCCGGGCTGGCCGCTGAAAATAATCTTGAAATTCGATCATTTTACGAGGGAAAAAGACGATTTTTTATCAATGATGCGGAAGGACCAAAAAAAACTCCCCCTGAAGCAGAAAATCCGCAATTTCGAGATATATTTGAATCTGCTCAAAAAAATCCAGCGGTACTACATAATCGCCGTTCCGCTCACGAATTATTGCGAAAAAGCGCTGAAAAACGCCGGCGTGGATTTCCTTGAATTTGCCCTTCCATACCGAATGCTTGACATGAACAAATTGCATTCCTCCCTCGTGGAAATCAAAAAGCGGCTTAAAACTGGGAATAAGGCAGAATCGGCGATCAAATATCACCTGGAGAAATTCGCGTGGATAAAAACAGCATATAATATTGGGGGGGAATATTCGAGAGCGGATGTATTGGAGGAAATAAGATTTGAAATTAGGGAATTGCCCCGGAAAAAAGTGCCGCAGACAAGGCAATCTTACCTCATCAAGGGAATGCAGGCCGGAATTTTTTTAAGGAATCGGATGAAGGAGCTCTCGCAGCAGATCTGGCATGCATATGAGCCGCTTTGTGCCGCAATTGCTGCGGATTTATCCCTTTCCAGGGAAGATTTTTTGCAGCTTGCTCCGGAAGAAGTAATCGGTTCACTGAACGCGGGGAAATGCGTTGTGGGCAAATCCGAAATTAATAGCAGAAAAAACGGGTTCGCAGTCGGCTTTTTGGATGGCAAATTCATCCTGCTAACGGGAAAAATCGTGGAGGAGCTTTACGCATATTATAATAAACCGGAAAGAACGGATGGCAGCGTAATAAGGGGAACAACCGCTTCTCCAGGCAAAATCACAGGAAGGGTGAAAATCATACTGAAGCATTCGGAATTCGGCAAGCTGAAGAAGGGGGATGTGCTCGTAACCCCGATGACCACGCCGGATTTCGTGGTGATAATGAAAAAAGCGGGCGCGATAGTCACTGACGAGGGCGGCCTATCTTGCCATGCGGCGATAGTGAGCAGGGAGCTGCAAGTCCCGTGCATTGTAGGAACAAAAAACGCCACAAAACTGCTCAAGGACAACGATTTGGTGGAAGTGGATGCGACGGAAGGATTAATTCGCATACGAAAATAGGGAAGGGTAAGGCGACACGATAGGGAAACCGCAGGTTTCCCTTGGTGTCGTGGAAGTGGATGCGACGGAAGGAATTGTAAAAAAGATCTAGCCCCACCAAGCGTGTTTTTAAGTCCCTCGTTTAAAATATCTGGTTATTTGCAGGTTGATTTATATGCTTCGAATCGTGTTTCTTGGGAACGCAGCAGCGATGCCCACTCCGGAGTCGTTCACCTCGTGCTTTGCGCTTAAGACCGGCAGCACCTTCCTGTTCGATTGCTGCGAGGGTGCGCAGAGGCAGATGATGAAGTACAAAATTTCTTATGCGAAGGTGAAGTGCATATTCGTCACCCATTTGCACGCGGACCATTTCCTGGGCATTTTGGGCCTCACGCAGACCTTGAACATGATGGGCAGGCAGGAGGAGATGCTCATTTATGGACCTGCCGGGACAAAGCAGCTCTTGAATTCACTGCTTTCAATCAAGCAGCTCCGCATCAACTTTCCAGTCAAAATAGTCGAGATATTGAAAACGAAGAAGAAGGTGTACGAGGACAAGCTGATCCGGGTGGATGCGTTTTCCGTCAAGCACAACGCGCCCGCTACGGGTTATGTGATCGAGGAGCAGCCGATCAACAAATTCTACGAGGAAAAGGCGCGCGGCCTTGGGATCCATGGGAGGCTTTTCTCGGAAATACAGGAAAAGGGCGAGCTTACAATCAACGGGAAGAAGGTCAAATTGAAGGATGTCACATACCCGAAATATGGGAAGAAAGTGGTTTATACTGGCGATACGATAGTTACGGCGTCTACACTCAAGGCAGCGAAGGAAGTCGACCTCTTAATCCATGATGCGACCTTTTTGGAGGCGCAGAAGGAATCCGCAAAGGAAAAATTCCATGCTACGGTGAAGGAAGCAGCAGAGCTTGCGAAAAAGGCGCAAGTGAAAAAGCTGGTGTTGACTCACTTCAGCAATAGATATGACAATTTGGATCTTTTACTCAAGGAGGCGAAGCCGATTTTCCCTAATTCGGAGGTCGCAAAACCCGGATTGGAGATATTGGTGTAACCAGAGCAATCCGGTTGCTATTGGTATTTTTTATTCCATTTTTCTTAATCGACCCATCGATTTAAATACTAGTTTAAGTTACTGATTATACCATCTAACAGTCCGAGGTCGATCGCATGAATCCGGAGAAGAAGTTTTTAGTCGCAGGCGTGCTTTTGTTTGTGCTCTTTGCCGTGTTCGTCCGCGCCGACCCATACTATGATTTTTATTACGGCTTCACGGGCTTTGCTGTTTTAGAAACTGCCAATGAGACAAACACGACCGGTTCGATCTACGGCTACACCACTCCTTCGGATGCTCAGATGTATGTCGACTATTCGTATTACGGCCAAACGCCCCTTACGGTGAGCAACCTTTTGGCAGGCTCCCATTACGTCCAATTCAAGAAATCCGGATATCAGGATTTCTATGGCACCTACACGGTTTATTCGGGCCAGACGACCAACGTTTTCGCGAATTTGGTACCCTCAAATACGACCTCACCTTCACCGACTCCTTATCCATCCCCATCTCCGAATGCAACCTCCTCCCCCTCCCCGTCACCTTCGGTTCAAGTTTCCTTAGGGCCGACTCCGCAGATATTCAATGTCGGCTGCCCGGAAATTACCTCCGGCAGCATCCGGGTCATCTGGAACACCGATATTGCAAGCGATTCCGCCGTCACATACCTCTCCAACGGCTACTATGAGCCCGCTACCGTAACCTCCCACTCGGTTTTGATGACCGGCCTGCCCGCAAGCACGAGAATTACATTTTACACAAAGAGCTGCGCGATGGGCAGGTGCGCGACCCAGGGCCCGAACAGCTGCACGACCCATTCCGCGGTAAACCAATCGAACGTCACCGATACCGGCGCGGTTTCCATACGCAGTTACCCTGCAGGTGCAAAGGTGTATTTTGACAATATATACCGCGGAGTCACATCCCCAGATTTTGCGCTGGTCCTGCCATATACCCCGGTTGGCCGGCACAACATATTGCTCATAAAGGATGGTTACTATATTTACTCTGCTTACCCGTACGTTTACTCGAGCCAAACCGCAAATGTTAATGCATACCTTTCCCCGCTTCCCGGGTATGCAAATGTCACGCCTTCGCCGTCGCCTTCAGCCCAGCCGAATGAAACCGGCTACATTTATGCGACCTCGACCCCACCCGGCGCTTCAGTGCATGTCGATTCCGTTTTCCGGGGCTACACGCCCGTCACACTTTCAGTCCCTGCGGGATTGCACAATGTGATGTTTTCCTTGCCGGGCTACCAGACAACGAGCAACAATTTATACGTGACATCCGGCCAGACTACCAGCATCCACGCGGTTTTAGTGCTGGCCAACAGCACGCCCTCCCCTTCCCCCTCAACCATGCCCTCCCCCAGCCCGAATGCGACCGGCCCTGTTATTTTCAATGTGGCATGCCCTGAAATTACCTCCAGCAGCATCCGTGTCATCTGGAACACCGACATTTACTCCGATTCCGCTGCGCTCTGGGGTTCGCAGGCATTCACAAATCCCGCAATAGTGACAAGCCATGCCGTTATGATGACGGGCCTTCCTTCGAGCACAAGAATAACCTTTAACGTGAGAAGCTGCGCGAATGGCATTTGCACGACAAAAGGCCCCAACGGCTGCACGACCCATTCTGCAACTAACCTAACTAACCAAACCAACCTCACCGGCTCGATTTACGGCTACACGAATCCGGTGCAGGCTGAAATGTATTTGGACAATGCCTTCCGGGGCCTTACTCCCTTAACGGTAAATGGGGTGGCGGCCGGTTCGCACAATGTGCTCTTCGTCAAGAACGGATATTACACGTACTCGGCCTATCCTTATGTGGCCGCCTACCAAACCACAACCGTTTCCGCGAATTTAGTTCCGTTGACTGCGACTGTTTCGCCTTCCCCATCCGCATATCCTTCGCCATCGCCGTCAGTGCAGCCAAATAACACCTGCTACGACTCTGACGGAGGCTTCAACATTTACGTCAAGGGAACGGTATCCGGCTCCGTAGGCGGCATCCCATATTCCCATACTGACTTCTGCTATGATGCATTTCTCCTAAACGAGCACTACTGCGGTTATCCGGATTATGCATATAACAGCACCGTCAACTGCGGCATGAACGGGACCATGACCTGCTCGGATGGAAGGTGCATTTCAAATACAAATCCCTCTCCTTCTCCAAGCGCGTCCCCAATGCCCTCTCCTTCGCCAACACCCGGCCCGTCATACGAGATGAACACCTACGTACACGATGATCTGGATTACAATTATGATGCATATAGGTTCACGACCGAAACATCAAGATTCGGCCCCGGCACCTCCTCTTTTGGATCCAATCTGGGCCCCAAGATGCTCACGAAGGAACAGACCTACATACTTGCGCCGGCTCCCGGCTTATCGACCGATGGAAAGATCATATACCCCACTGGCGCCGTGAACACGTATGAAAACCAGAGGGTTTACTTGTTCGCGTACACCGCCTACGATGAAACCGTAAAGCAGATGCAAGCGAAATACGCGAAAACCGGCTATGAGGCAATATTCGAAACCGCCATGCCCCTATGTTTGGATACCGCGTATTCCTATTCCACTTGCCCGTCAAAGGACAAGAAGCTCTGGGCGGGCTATGTTGAACTAACCTTCCTCGGCGAGAAATACGGCGTTGCGGACTATTATGCGCAGGCCGGACAAATAAGCAGCGTGACTCTCGGAAAATATGTGACATACAAGGAGTTATTCTATATCGGAGAACAGGTCACGACACCCGACTCCTACGTTGTGAAGTTGACTGATATCGGCACGTTTCAGCCAATAGGGGCGCAATTCGATGTGCTCGATGCAAATGGAAACCTGATCAAGCGGGTATACGGCGCAGTTGGCGACCGGATTCTGGTAACAGAAGCGGGCGATCTTGTAATATATGTCTATGATATTCCGGACGCAAGCTCAGCAGCAGTGTACATGTACGCGCACCAGCTGATCATTGGGAATAATCTGGAGGTTGTTGGCGGCGACTCCCACAAGAATTGGATCGGAAAAATCGTCACCAGCACAGTCGGCAGCTCGGAGGCCATCTCCAAGATCCAACTCTACAACGATATCGACCAGACCTACAAGGTCCCGATCACACAGACATTGGATGTGGGCGAAGGGATCGACATCATCAAGGGGAAGAACGGCTTCAGGTTCAATTTCCTCGGGCTGCAGTCGGTTGATTACGACACCTTGTCATTCACAATATTCAAGAACAAGGCCCTCTACGTATATGACGGATTAAACGGCTCATATTATACCCAACCTGCCAACCTGCTAAGAATAGAATCGGGGGTACCCAATGCATTCCAATTTGGAAGCACGGCCGTGCCGAGCGTATATTGGGTGCTTGAAACGAATTCTGACGGAAGCTTGGTGGCCGGCGATGTATATTACATGACAGCAGGTGGCTATTACGCGAAAGACATCGGCAACTACTATCGACTCACCTATTATTACAGCCCCGACCAATCTGCAGTGCTTTACATGAACCCCCAGAACGCATCCTCAGTTGGGATATTCATTCCGGAAATAACCGAAGAAAACAACGGCACGCAAGCCTATTATTCCAATAACTGGCACTTGAACCTCCAATACGATTCGAATCTCGACCAGTTCGTGGACTACCCGGGCTATACTTCCGTACAGAGGATCGGTTACAGTTTCGGTCCGTCGATAATCTACGCGAACAAGGAGCTTGGCTTCATCAGCTACCGGGGAACAAGCTTCAACAGCATCTCATCGTTCAGTGCGCTATTGGCGTATCCCAAGCAGGTAGTGAAAGCGAGGTACGCGCTCACATCGACTATTCCGGCTTCTTCCTCCGGGGGTGGCGGTGGAGGCGGCGCCACTGCAGTTCCCACAGCGACAAGTACGCCCAAGGCCGTTACAGTCAATCCGACCGCTGTCACGAAGCCAATCGAACCCATTGATCCGGTGAGCGCATTCCTCAGGAGCATCGCTAATTTCTTCGGCTTCAGCTAAACCACACCCTTTTATATTTTCTTTTTCTATTTTTTTAGAAGGAGTTCTAGTGGTTGACAGTTATGGCAAGAAAACAGGCTAATCTGAAATTGGAGAAGGTCACCGGCAAGAGTATTGAGAATTTGGACGGCTACGTTTACAATGTGACTACGGAAACAGGCAACCTTGTTGCAAATGGCGTTCTCGTGCATAATTCGGGCGGCCTTGGCACTCCCCCGCACCTTCGCATTGAAGCAGGCGCAGTGCACAAATCCAATAAGGGCGTCCTATACATCGACGAGGTTTCGACTCTTCGGCCGAAGGCGCAGCAGGAGCTGCTCACTGCCATTCAGGAGAAGAAATTCCCGATCACCGGCCAAAGCGAGCTCTCCTCCGGCGCGCAAGTAAAAAGTGAACCCGTTCCGTGCGATTTCGTTTTGATTGCAGCGGGGAATTATTCGGATGTCCGCAACATGCACCCTGCGCTTCGCTCAAGAATCCGGGGCTACGGGTACGAGGTTTACATGGATGAGAATATGCCGGATACATTGCAGAACCAATTGAAGCTCGTGCAGTTCATTGCGCAGGAAGTGAAGAAGGATGGAAAAATCCCGCATTTCGACCAAAGCGGCATGCAGGAAATAATTTATGAGGCGAAAAAGAGGGCCGGAAGGAAGAACCGGCTCACATTGAAATTGAGGGAGCTTGGCGGATTGGTGCGCGCAGCAGGCGATTTGGCCAAGGAGCAAAAATCCGCCTTCGTAAGTTCAATCCATGTACGGCTTGCAAAAAGGCTTGCGCGAACGCTGGAGCAGCAGATGAGCCAGCAATTCATCGATGTGAAAAAGGATTACCGCGTGTTCATCTCGGAAGGATACGAAATTGGGAGGGTTAACGGGCTCGCTGTAATGGGAGATTCGGGCATCATGCTCCCGATTGTTGCGGAGGTCGCACCCGCTGCAAGCAAATTGGAGGGAAAAATCATTGCAACAGGAAAACTGGGCGACATCGCAAAGGAGGCGGTTGAAAACATTTCCGCGCTGATCAAGAAGCATATCGGCAAGGACACCTCGAATTTCGACATCCATGTGCAGTTCCTGCAGACTTACGAGGGAGTGGAGGGCGATTCCGCAAGCGTATCTGTTGCCACTGCAGTTCTTTCCGCCCTTGAGGATGCACCCATAAAGCAGGGCGTTGCAATGACTGGCTCGCTTTCCGTAAGGGGGGAGGTGCTTCCTGTTGGCGGCGTGACGCAGAAAGTGGAGGCTGCAATGGAAGCGGGCATCCGCGAAGTGATCGTACCCAAGTCCAATCTCGGCGATCTGGTGCTGGAGAAGGAGCAGAAGGGCAAGGTGAAAATCATCCCTGCAGAAAGCTGGGCGGATGTCTTGCAGGCAGCTTTGAAGGATGGGGAGAAAAAGCGCAAGCTCGTATCCCGGATTAGGCGCGAATTAAGGCATGGCGCGAATGGAAAAAATAATTAATTTGGCAATTATCCCGTACTGGCAAAAAAGCCCCATATGAAAAATTATATTAACACCCCCAAATTAACCCCTACATGCGCTATTTCCTCTCCACGCTCGTTTCAGTGGGCCTGCTGTTTGCGATGCTGCTCCTTCCGCTGCATATCGCGCTCTCATTTTTCGATTTTCCGGGCATCTTTTCGATTTTCCTGGCGCTTCTGCTCATTGTGCTTTTCTGGTGGTTCTCCGATCCATTGTATGATTATTATTTCTCGAAAATTTATGGAACCCGGTGGATTTCCATAAAAGAGCTGCAGGAGAACCATTATGCGCTCTCAATCTATTTGCAGGATATGCTGCATAAAAAGGGTTTGAAAGTCCGGAAACTTGGGATACTCGAGGATGACCGCCCGATCCCGATCACATATGGGAGCAGCAAGGGCCAGATAAGGCTGATTTTAAGCTCCGGGATTTTCCACCATTTGGATGAGAAGGAGCAGCAGGCCGTGCTGGCGCATGAATTGGGCCATATGCATTATGGCGATTTTGCAGTGCTTACTGCGGCATACGTGCCCGCATTGATCTCGTATGATTTTGCGAGGCGGCTTTGGCGCAATCCATCCAAGCACCATCCCTTTGCGGCCATTGGCTTCGTGTTTTACTTGTTGCATCTCCTGCTATCAATCCCGGTTTTGCTGCAAAGCCGCATCCGCGAATATTTCGCGGACGAGTTCGCCTCAGAAATAGCAAACCCCAACTCGCTTGGGACCGCGCTTGCGAAAATTTCCCTTGCATACATTTCGCAGGGAAGCCGCAGCAAATCCGACAACCTGATGGAGGTCGGAAGGCCGTTTGCAATAATCGATTTCAACATGGCCAGGAACATCGCGCTCACATACCTGAACCGGAAGGAGACCGGGAGCTGGATATTGACCGAGAACATCGTCCTGCAGGATTTGTACAACCCGTGGCCGGCGCTGTTTGAGATAGGCACGTCGCATCCGCTCATTGGGAAGCGGCTGCTTGCAATCTGCCTGAAAGCAGAGCGGCTGCACAACACGCCGTTCCTGGATATGCAAAGGATGTTTGCAGCTGATATTGCATCCTCGGTGCTCCGCATAAATTTCCTCGAGGATTTCCTCATTTATGCGATTGCGAGATTCTCGCCCCTCTTGATCGCAATACTGCTCTTGCTGGGCCATTTCCATGACAAATCGGTTGCAATCGGCGTGGTAATCCTGCTTTATGGCCTTGGCATGGCGCTGCTTTCCTTGTATTCATTTTCGTATGTGCATTTCCGTAGCCAGACCATAAAGGAGCAATTGGAGGATGAGTTTGCATCCGCGATCCGGGGAAGGCCCCTTATTCTGGAGGGAGTGATCCGCGAGAAGAGCTCATTGGGCCTGGATTCTCCGGAGGATTTGATTTTTGCCGACCATTCGGGTGAAATTTATATCGGCCCCCGCTCCCTTCTTCCCCTGGTGATTTCGCCATTCATGTCCTCAAACCGGCTGATGAAATTGAAGGATAAGCGCGTGAAAGTTCGGGGCTGGTATTTGCGGGGCAAGTACCCCAAGCTTATCATTGATGAGGTGGACACGGATAATTCCAAGATCAACGGAAGGCAGCGGCTATTCGATTTGGGGCTTGCGAGCCTCATAATTTCAGCTGGGCTGATATTGATTATGCTCTGAGCCTCTAATCATGTTTTTAAATCTGTTTACTTAAAAGAATGGGATATCCATGGCAAGTAGGAAGCGTGTTGCAGTCAAGGCGAAAAGAGCGCTGCATTCTCAAAGTGCCAAAGAGCGTGCGGAAAACCTGCGGAAATCAAGCTGGGACGAGTCCATGAAGCTGGGGCTTACGGGCCTTATAGCTGCGTTCGTCGCGCGGGTGTTTTACGACACATATGTGCAAGGAATTGTGGTGGATTACAATTTCGCCCTATACCACGGCATCATTTTCGGTGCTGCTGTTGCGCTGGTGTGGAAATATTGGCCGTGGAGGAGATGATTCTGATGGGAAGAGGAAAAGAAAGGACAATCAATTGTGCAAAATGCGGCCGCAGGACCCGGAAGGACAAGGCCGTTTGCATCGAAAAGGCGACCTTGCAAAACCCAGTTGAGCGCAAGGACGTGCATGACGACCAGTATTTCTTCAAATTAACCAAGGAGATGTGCTATTGCGCCTCGTGCGGGAAGCACCTGCGGATCTACGACAAGAAGATCAAGGAGAACATACGTGCAGCCGAACGGGCGCAGCGCGGCTGGGGCTACCAGCAGTATGCGCCGCCCTATTGAACGACACCCCCTAGGGGAATATTCCCGCGGACTTCAGTTCGCTCGCAGCGGACTGCTCGCGAAGATCGCCCGTGTCGCCGCCTACCCCTTTAATTTGCCTTTTTTACGAATATTTTTTAAGCGCCCAGCCGTACCTCTCTCATGAGAAAAATATTGCTCCTGCTTCTCGCAGTTCTTTTCCCCATCGTTAACGCCTACCCCGAATTCTACGGCACCATGACGAATTGGAATTCCACAGACTGCGACCATGATGAAATTACGATTTATTGCATCACCAACGGCATCCTGAATCCGACCGGTTTCGATCAATGCGGCCCGCTTGAAAATAATACGGATTTCCGCGTGATCGCGAATTATTCGGGCCCTTATGGCGGGCTTCTAAGGTGGTGCAAGCTCGCCAATGCGACGGGCTTTCTGCCTTCCGGCTTTATCAATGTCACATCCGTTCCTCCTAACGCATCGGTTTACATTAGAAGGGAAGGCCAATCGATTTCCAGTTACGAGGGGAAAACCCCCCTAATCAATTACGCCTATTACGAGGGCTTTCACGATATGAGGGTGAGTTTGCTTGGATACGCGGATGCGTACAAGTTTTTCACTGTTACGCCTGCGAACATCACAAATTTGAAATTTGTGCTCACTCCGTCCGCTACTCCGTTCCCATCCGTTTATCCGTATGTTCCTCGTGCTTCAACGAATGCAACTGCAACACCTTCAAAAGCTCCATCCATTGCACCGGCCGAGGCATTCCATTCCGACCTTCCGGATGTCTCGTTGCTTCCCACACCCTTTGATGCACCAATAACCCGCGAATCCAACGGCACGGACGATCCGCTCCATTTTGCAATAGTCATGCTGATTTCAGTGGCTGTTGTGGGGTTCATGCGCTTCCTGCTTTCGCGTGTAAGGCGGAAGAGTAAGAAAGCGGAATAGGCATGGCGGTTCCTTTCCGAAAAAGCCAGAAGTTCATTTCTGCGATTTCCGCAATTGCCTCTCCCGCAGTGCATGCTCTATGGTGTGAAGGTATGCCTGCCTTTGTGCAATGCTCGAATTCAGCAAATGCGGCATCTTTGCGAACAGCCGGTTTGCCGCTTCAGGATTTTCGTAAGCGAACCTCGTCATCGCATTCAGGTATGAGCCGACATAATATTTTGGGAAAAATCCCCTTGCCCTGAAAACCCCTTCATCATAGCCCCGCAAGCCGATCTGGAGGGCACCGCCTGAAATGGCGCCCAATTTAATGGTATCCTGAATTTTGTAATGCCCCGAAAACGTAAGCAACGATGCAAAAAGAGCGCCCGCTGCCGCGCTTCCGAGTATGGACTGCATTTCCCTCTTGGCCCTGATGCCCATGCGCTTGTCCCAGCGATTGAACCTCTCTAACGCGGCCTTCGCCAGCAACATGTCGTAATCGTTTATGTTTCCGCCGGAGAGCTTTCCGGTCAATTCCAATACCTTTTCCTCGTCAAGGTCTGGAAACGCAAATTTTCTGGGCTGCCGCACGCCCCTCTTCACCCGGTCCATGATTTCCCTGTTTCCCAGGGTCTGCAGCAGGAGCTTCGTTGCGGCGATATTCCTGCGTTGCACGTGCGCTTGGATCCCGAGCCATTTATCTGTAACTTTTCCGGGCCGATTGAATGTTACCTGCCTCTCAAGCAACGCCTCCTCATCCGGCGGCACGAACAGCTGGTTCAATCCCCAATAAGTGAACCTTCTCGCGATTTTGCCGGTCCGCCTCGCAAACCTGAAAAGCGGTTTTCCCTCTCCTTGTGTGGGTGCCATAGCCTATATCTAATCCTGTAAACTTTAAATATCGATCCGGCGAATTCAGATTTTCCCTTACACTCGAACCCATCCCTCAATTTCAATATAAACCCGTTTTCATTCTGTTTCCGTATGGAATCTCAAATTGCTACTGAAAAGCATCTCTCCGGCAGCATCGTCACAGCGAGCAGCGCCTCCGAGTGCCTCCAGCTTTCCGTGCAATTGCAGTCCATCTCAAAAGTGATTTTCATCGATGCGGGGAACGTGTTCAACCCCTATTATTTGCATAGGACTTTCAGGGGCGAAATGGAAATACGGGAGGCGCTTTCCAACATCAACATCTCCCGGCCGTTCACAATCTATCAATTGAGGCAGGTGATTCTGGATTTGCTACCCGAGAGCGGGCATTCCGGATCGGGAAATGAGGGCGCTTCGACAATTTCGCTTCCGCACGGTTCCAAGGTGCTCATCATCCCCTGCATCGACGACATGTTCTACGAGGATGGGCTGGATCGGGAGGAGGCGAAGCAGGTGTTTATGCAAACAATTTCGATTTTGAGGGAAACCGTTGCCAAATCAAGCTGTTACTGCTTCATCTCATTCATCGGGAAATATTACCGGAGGATGTTCGAAAGCGGTGATTTAATAACATTGCAATAAAACGTAACATTTATTAATTACAATCATTTATTATAGTCAGTGATTGCAATGTATGTCAACATTCCGGTTAGGCAAAATACGAAGCTGCTGCTTGACCAGTTCCGGGAGGCTACCGGTTCGAGGAGCTATGACGAGACCCTGCAAAAGCTTGCACACAGGAGCAGCTTTCTTTTGCTAGCGGATATGGAGGGCATATTGAAAGGCACGCAAAAATTCAAGAGGGAGAAGCTTGAGAGAGATATTGGCTGATTCATCGGTAATGGTTGATTTCCTGCAGGGCTCTTTGAATACCGCAGAGAAGGACCTGCTGAATAATAGCCTGGTGTCCATTTCTATCCTGACCTATCTCGAAGTCAGCGAATTTTTCTATAAGACCGGGAAGGTCAAGGATCTTGAGTTCCTCAAGCAACGGCTGAAATCCTTCGAGACGTTCCCGATAACCTACGAGATCTGCGATGAAGCCGCGAAAATCCACCACTCCGGGAAGATGTCGCTTGCGGATGCGATAATCCTTGCAACCGCGCGGATCCACAATCTGAAGGTTGTTACGAGCGATTCCGACATGAAGGGCATGCCCGAAGTGATATTCCTGAAAGCGAAAAAATAGGCAGACTTTTCATTCGTGAATGGCGTTGTTCGCTTTGGCGTTCAGTCGAAACCACCCCTCAAACCGGATATAAATCGTATTAGCTTCCATCTCATAGGCCATGTTATGGGTAGAACAGTTCCTTCATACAGAGACGTGATTGACGACGAGATTTGCACCTTGAAGAAGTACCGCGCAGCGTTGCGGAAGGAGGATCAGGAGCTCTTCGATGAGATGATGGGCTTCGCGAAATACCATATTTCCGCTTCGAGCTATTCCAGCCGGCTCAACCCCTTCGAATCAATAGTGCTGAACATAATCCTGGAGCAGCAGCGCCTCATCAAGGAACTGATGGGGAATGAGAAGCTTGCTGTGAAGAGGGCGATGGAGGGGCGGCAGGTTGCGCTGGTTGAAAAGGAGGAATAGCCCGCTACGAATGGAAGGCAGAAGGCGCTGATCGAATGAAACCGCTCAATTTATATTTTCCTTCCTCCAAGTTATTATCCGTTATTATTGGTAATAACCAGTTATGAGGTGTCGTAAAATGGCCTATTCTACTATCAGTGTAAGCCCAAACATCAAGAAGAAGCTCAGTTTGCGCAGGATGTACCGGCGCGAAACCTACGACGAGCTGCTTGATCGGCTCATGGAGGATGCAAGCTGGAGGGATGATGAAGGCGTATACTCCATCGAGGCGAAGGAAGGCATAAAGAAAGGTCTGCGGGGCATCCGCGAAGGCCGAACCATTCCGCTTGATGATATTCTCGCCAAGCACGGCATTCGCAAGTGAGCATTATGCCGGTAGAATTCTCTCTCCAAGCGGAAAAATCCTTTGCGATGATGGATAAGCCCATCAAGGAGCGGATTGCAAAAAAGCTGCTGGAGATTGCTAAGAACCCCCCTCGATTCATCCTTTCTCTAAAGGGTTTGCCCTTCGAGAAAATCCGCATCGGCGATTACCGGCTGTTTGTGAAATATGATTTCAGAAGCAACCGGCTTTTTATTATTGATATTAAGCACAGAAGCGTCGCGTACAAATGATTGCCAAATTGTCGGCATCCTTCCATTTCGCCTCGATTCCGCAACCCTTAAAATGTCATTCCGCCCTCTATTTCCGGGTTGATCCGTATGAAAGCAATAGTATTCTCCTTATTCGTTATTTCCGTGCTTCTGTTTGGCTGCGTCTCAGATTTCTTCGCCGAGGATGAGGCGATCGCTGCTGCAGTGAAGGCGAAGGACCCTTCCCTGTGCAAGGATTTGAAGGAGAACTCCGGCGGCACTAGGGTGGACGACTGCTACTCCCAAGTTGCGCAGGCGGTCGGCGACCCCTCCGAATGCGCCAAAATCACCTCGGATATCTATAAAAATTCCTGCTATGAGCACATCGCATACAACAAGGGCGACATTTCGATTTGCAACAGCATCCAAACCGCGAGCTTCAAGGACAGCTGCCTGACGGGGGTTGCCAAGAAAACCCAAAACGCGGATAGCTGCTTAACACTCTCAACATCCCAAGCGCAGGAGGGCTGCCTACTATACCTTGCGCAGGATTCCAAGGACATTGCGATTTGCGACAAGATTGATGCTGCGCTCTCAAAGGACTCCTGCTTTAGGCATATCGCAATCAACTCGAAGGATTCCTCCATATGCTCAAAGATAACGGATAAGGCTACGAAGGACGGCTGCCTTGTCGGCGCGCTTTCGAAATCCACGGACACCAAGGATTGCGACAATATCGCTTCAGCAACCAGCAAGGATTACTGCCTTGTGAATGTTGCCAAGAACACGAAGGATGCGTCTATTTGCAAGGGAATATCGGAATCCTACCAGAAGAATGGCTGCTATCTCGAGGTCGCGAAATTGCTTCAAAGCTCCGAGCCCTGCAAGCAGATTGCAACTAATACTGAAAAGGATAATTGCTTTATGCAAATGTCAAAAACGCTCCAAAGCGCAGCCATTTGCGATGACATCAAAACCGATATCACCAAGCAGCAATGCATCTCTGATATTGCGCTGCAAACAAAGGACCCCAAATATTGCCAACGGCTTGCTTCCTCCTCTTACAATTATGAATGCAACTACAACCTCGGAAGGGACAACAAGGATGCCTCAATCTGCATGCAGATAACTGACAGCACGCTGCGCTTCAAGTGCATAAACAATGTTGCGGCTGCAATCCGGAACACGAATGACCAGGCTGATGCGCTTGCCGCCTGCGCCAAACTAACTAGCACGGCCGAGCTGAACAACTGCAATGCCGCTGCGAAAGCAGGGAAGTTTGAGGACTAGGCCAAATGGCCTGTGCCGGCGCTATTGAATGCCAGTGAGCTTTTTTCCTTATTGTTTTTCCTTTAAATCGGTATGAATCCAATCAGCCCATCTTCTTGTAGATATTCTTCCTATGGCCGACCCGTTCGACAATTATTGCGCCCGCATCGGCAATCAGTTGTGCAATGACCCGGTAATCCCCGATCCGCAATTTACCCTCGTCGACTCCGGAAAGCTTCTCAAAAAACCTGTGCGGATCATTTGATGCGGCCTCCAATTTTGCTGCAATTCTCCTCGCAATTGCGCGCTCCAATCCAGATATGTCCTTCATTGCAGTTTGTGACCAGACGATTTTGTAAGCCATCTCAAATCCCCAGCCGCTTTTTCATCTCCTCATGGCCGTAAACTTTTCCCTCCCTGACCTCCGCCCTCGCCTTCATGAGCCCTTCGATGAATTTGGGCGTATATTCGCCTTCGGAATCCCCTATCGGCATCGCATCGATCATCTTGTTCAGCAGCTCGTCGTATGTTTCGCGCTGGAAATTGCGCATCCTTGCGAGCCTTTCCCTGGTTTTTGGCCTAATTTGGATGCTTGTGTATTCCATCTATAACCACCTATGGATCTATCTATAACAACTTATATAATGGTTCCGTTTTTCGGGCTGCTTACCCTATTTGCCCCTGTAGCCGAAAACCTTGTCGTATTTTTCATGGTCGGTTATCTCCAGGACGAACGCAGCAATCTCTATTTCGTTTGTTGAGAGGGTGTAAAGCATCCTCCAATAATTGGCAAGATTGATTTTCCACAAATTGGTTAGTTCAGAATACTTCCTTGGAATCATCCTCTTTTTAATGGGAGTTCCGGCAACCGGGTTAAGCTTGAGCAATTCTACTTTCTGGTCAATTGACCGCAGAAGGGTTTGGTTCTTGGAAGAGAAGATCCCCTTTTCCCTTTCTTTTCTAACCTCTGTAATCAGCTTTTCGTATTCTTCCTTTGCTTCCTCCAAAAGAACAACTCTGATTCTCTTCCCCCCTACAGCTCCATTCCCTTTGCTATTTTGGCTTTCATCTGCTTCCTTGGCAGATACGTCCAGATTATCCCCTTTTCCGTGTCCATTGCCATTCCTCTGTTTGCCAAGTAGTTCAATGTAACATCCAGCGTCTGGCGCATCACCTTGTTCCCCAATCTCTTGGTTATCGCGTACCTGCTCAGCGGCTCCTTTGCCTCCCTCAGCACTTCTTCCACCGCCAAAACGGTTTTCAGCGTCGGGTAATGCAGCACCTGCTGTTTTTGCATCCTTATCACTAATATCCTTATTACGTAATAAGTTTATATACCTGCTACTTTCCTTCTGCATGGAATTGGGATCCCGGCGGCCGATATAAGCGTTCGGTTGAAAAATAATCAACTTGCGGTTTACTCCTGCTCCCCACCTTAATATATCCCTTCCGGCAGAATATTCTCCGGTGATCCTGATGGACTCTGGCAACAAGAGAATAGTTTTTCAGCCGGAGTGGATGACGGCAAATCCAAATCGTATTGCTTCTGCTGCTAAACTGGCGCTTCACGTGATGCGGAGCTGATAAAATGGGCATTGATTTATTCAGAAGGCCGGACGAAATCACCGTAATCCTATTCGTATTTCTGATGATTTTCACAGTGCACGGCTTCGCGGCGTGGCGCATCGAGATTTTTCCCTGCACCGAGACCCTTTCCCCCGAATTAAGCGCAACCCCTTCAACTGTTCACACCTCTTGCTCCCTCCAATTCGGGCCTTATGCCTACTCCAGCGTCATCACCGATTACGAGCCCATCA
The DNA here is from genome assembly GCA_043803465.1 of Microcaldota archaeon. GTDB lineage: Archaea > Micrarchaeota > Micrarchaeia > Norongarragalinales > SBBD01 > JACRGC01. The sequence goes on along the minus strand of JAZDKC010000049.1, from coordinate 8,512 downwards.
GCTACATTGAGATGCTAATTCTGTTCCTGCTGCTGCCGTATTTTATGGCGGTGCTATTGGTGGATGTTTTCCTGGTCAAGGAAAAAAGGGTTTAGGCTACAGGAATATCGACTTCCGATGCCTCCTTCCCTTTGTTATTTAACATTTTTGAGCTTACGCCTAGCGGTATCGACAGCAGACCACGCATTGGATGCATGTGCGGGCATAACTATCCTGCGATCCAATTGCCCATGGGCGGTATCCAAATGGATTAATGCATCATTAATTGTTACTCGTAATCTAGCAGCGTCCGTCAATGCTGCCGTAGCCCTTACTCTTTCTGATGATAATTGCTCTGTCGCATTTTTTAATTGCCTTGTTAATTCTGCTAATTCTCTTTTATGCAATCGCGAATCATTTTCCTTTCCGTCTTCGTGCTCCTTCACTGCTTTCCTCAATCTTTCCTGGGTTTCTTCAAGCTGCTTTCCAAGCCATTGTTCCTTTGTGATCCTTTTCCTTGCGGCTTCATCAGGCTTCCCGCCCTTTGGCTGGATTTTTCTCTCTATTGCGCTGGCCATCGTTTCCAAATTTCCCTTTATCTTTTCTCTCTCAGTATCTGGCAAATGTTTCCAATAATCATCATGCCGTCCCATCCAAATTATTTGCGACCTTAGCCCCCGTGCGTCATCCCTAATCAAATGATCGGCTGGCATCATTTTCAGAAGTTGCATGTGTGCATTCGCGGCATATGGCTGGTGTTCTACGGAGTGGCCCGACCCCAGCATATCAATCGCAAAGTGCAGGATCTTCAGTCGATCTATTTTCGTTTTCTCGGAAAGCTTCCCGAGTGCCTTGTATTTTTCCCCGATTGTGCTTTCCTTCTGCAGCAATTTTACAAACGGGTGATTTCCGTAACCCCTTCCCGATTTACGATTATAAAAAATCCGGTCCAATGCTGTTCTTTCATCCTCGGTTACCCTCAATTCTTCCCTGCGCTTGTAATTTTCCATTCAAACCACTCCGGAAGGAACTTGAATCCCCACATTTAAATATATGCTGGAATTCCAAAACCGGATTTTAAACCAATCCCCTCCCCAACCCCTTGCTTTCCCCATCCTCCGGCCAGCCTGCCCCCAATGATCGCCCAAGGAATGCCGCCAACGCCAAAAGCATACGTTCTTATTTTTGCCCTTTCAATTTGTTGAAATATGCCGCATTTTGAGGAATTACACGAGTCGCTTGGAAAGCAATTGAGGGGCATAGGTTATGGCATCGCTCCGGAAGAGCCATGGAGGAAGAAGGATCGGAAAATCGACGATAACCATTATGTCGTGTTGGCAATTGAAGAACCCTTGATGGGGGGCCATGATTTTCGGAGCCCCCTGAGGGAAGTTATCCGGAAATTCGCAGACCAAGTAGGGGCTGCGAAAAAAAGCATTGTAAGTTGCCCAGCCGAATCGAATATTTTCAAATACTATATTCTCATTCCCCGGGAAAAAAGAAGTGGATTGAAGGACCGCATCCGCAATTTTGCCGGGCAAAAAGGCCTTGTCCTGCTTCAACCTGCCGATGTTGGCCGCAATCTCCATTACCGCTGGGTGGAGGACCGGATTGCCGACTTAGGGAAGGTTTTTCTTCCGAGACATATTGATGACCATTTATTGAGGATGAAACCCGCGTCAACAGAGCAATCGAAGAGCCTTGCGGCGTTTTTTGTCCGGGAATCCCGGCTAAAAAGGCCCCGGTTCTATGCCATGCCGATCCTCCTGAGGCATGCGGGCCGATTTTTCGGGACCAAGCCGGGCAATGAAAAACTCGAAGCCTTGAAGGTCATGCGGGCTGCGATGGACCGGATGGTAAATAGGCAAGGCATGCATTTTGCCTTGCAATATAGCGATTTCAACAGAGTCAGGGAAGGCATTGATCGTGCAATTGAATCTGTCAAATAATCGTCCGAAACCATGGGCCTGCCAGCATCAGCCTCAACCGTTTCAGTGACCCGGAAAGCCGTGCACGTCCGGAGCAGTGACCGCGCCTCCCCAATCAGTTCTCTTTTTTTTGGTTCCTGCATGATATTTTCACGGATGGGGGGAATTTAAATCAGGACTATTTTACCTATCCCTGACCCTCTACTTTGCCCCTCAATTCCGGCGCATCCCTCAAATTCGGCCTTCTTGCCTGATATATATCCGTTGGGTAGAAAAATCATCAACTGGCATCTTATTTCTTTCCGGCATACTTCCAGGAGCCATCGGGGAGGGGGTCGAAGCCGGTATTGCGGTAAGTCTGGTCATATTGCCTTTTAATGCGGCCGTATTCGGAATCCGTCAATTTCTGCCCGAGGCGCGGATGCCTCGTCGGCGGGTGCCCTATTATTTCGAATTTATCCGTTGGGATATGGCCTATCGCCTTGCGCATAGCTAACAGCCTCCAATTTTCTTTCAACTCCCCGTTAATTTTCTTATACCTTTTTTCCTGCGCCTTTTGCCTCATCTTATATTGTTCTTCGCTTTCAAGTTCGTGCTTTGGCAGGATGCCCGAGCCTTGGATGTTCGTTATGCCTATTGTCGGCGTTTTCCCATCGTAGTACGCCAAACCGCCTATTGTCCCGACTAGTTTGCCAGAAATATCGGTCAGCCTGAGCACCAAGGGTGCATCCACGTGGTCGGTTGTGGAGTAATGCGTATGGTATTCCCCCGTAAGGTCGGGCTTTTTCCTGAGCCACCCCGTCAATAGTTTTGCATGGAGGTTGAATGACCGCACCTGCTGGTCGAATGGCATTGGTTTTACTCTTAGCGAGTAGAAATAATAAGTCACTATGGAGGGGGCCATTCCGGCATGCCATGAATCCATGCGTTTAAGCCGCGTTTCCGTCCTTTTGGCGAGCTCATCCATTTTTTTGACCCCCGCCAGCAATCGCGCCTCAAAATCGACGTAATTAATTTTCGGCTCGCCCCTCAGTATTATTTCCGACATGACCGAAAGGTAGCCGTTGAGATTTTGGGCCTTCATTCCCAAATACATTTCCTCCGGGCCAAACTCCTTCTCAAGATCTCCCGGCGTTATTCCCGGAGCATGCGTTCTTGTGAATCTTTCAAGCAGCTCCCGCTCATTTCCCTCCATGCAACAACCTTGAATCCGGAGAATTAAAATGCTTCTGAACCTGCCTGGCGGCGAATCCTGCCCCCTTTTACTTTCAACTTAACTTTATCTTTTTTATGAAAATAAAAGCTTAAATACCCTTCCATCCTTAACCTTTGCATGGAAGATCGCCGGCTCTCATTGGTGCAGCAGGCAAAGTCCATTAATTCGAAAATCATCTCCCTGCCTAGGCTTCTGATTCTGGTGACAATTGCGAAATTCAAGCAGGATGGCGTGAGCTACCGGGAGTTGAAAGCGGGTTTGGAGCTGGGGGACGGAGTATTATTCGCGAATTTGAGGACGCTGGAGCAGATGGGCTATTTGGAGTCGAAAAAAGTGAAATTATCTGGAGAGGAAATGACCGTTTATTGTTTGAAAAAGGAGGGACAGGAGGCGTTGTTCGCTGCTAAAAGATGGCTTATGGATTGGCTTTCAGGTGATTAGTATGGAAAGAGTTGACAAATTAATAGCATTCCTAAAGGAGCTAAGGATAAAACCCGAGGTGGATGATTTTGAGAGCAAATTGGTAATCCAGAAATCCGTCTGCCTGCTGGAGTTGATGGGCGCGAAATTAGGCTATGGCTATTCGCTGTATGTGCGGGGGCCGTATTCTGCAGAGCTCACGAAGGAGCTTTATGACAAGAAGGATGAAATCCAGACGCTCAAAGGAAGTTGCCCCTTGACGGAAAAGGAGAAGAATATGGCAAAGGAAATATCCGAACAAAGTGATGCACTTGAACCGGCACTGCTCGAAATTATCGCAACCTATTCCTACTTAGCCCGCCAAATGGAAATGAGCCCAAGTGATGCCACGATCAAGCTCAAGAAGCTCAAGCCGTTCTATTCCGAGGCACAAATTGCCGTCGGGGTCAATAGAGCAAAAATTTTATTCCCGCCTTCGCAAAAGGAAGTCGAGGAGATGAAGAAGGAATTTTCAGATTGGGCGAGGGCAAGCGGGACGGAGCTGGATTTCTGAGCGAGTGATAATTATGCCCCATCCCGAAAAAGCCGAAATCTGGTTAACCGAATTCGGCGGAGCCTCGGGGCACGAGCAGAAGATGCAGCGGCCGGCAATACTTTGGAAGGATTTGAGCCACGCCGGATTGGTAATTGCGATTCCATTGACATCCAAAATACATACTGCAAATTTTCCTTATGCCTGCATCATTACTCCGAGCATCAAAAACGGCCTTTCAGAAGAGAGCGTGGCCCTAGTATATCAAATCCGCAGCCTGGATAAGAAAAAATTCCTGAAAAAGCTGGCGAGCTCGAAGCGCAGGATATTGCGGATGTTGCCGTTGTTTTGAGGGAAATGCTGAAACTATAGGAATATTTTCCACCCGAACCCACCAACCCCCCCCGGGAACTAGCTCCCCCTCTCGGGTTGCCTTACCCCCTTAATTTGCCCAATCGATGCCTTCCCGCCTATTATTTCCCATGCTTCCGGTCAAATTCCCTCAATTGATGCAAATGGAACCTGAATTCGCCTTCATGGCCGGAAAGCAAATCGCTTCTTTGGTCGCTATACCTGCTAATCGCCATTTCCCTCTTCCACCTATTCCCACCTCGTTTTCGGAAAGAATATATAATCTGCACGCTTTCCGTTAATTCAGGCTGCTGAAGGGAGTGGATCAATGGTTTTCCAAAGAATACGGGACTTTTTCTTTCTAAGGATAATTGCTCCGGGGCTGTTCCGGATAGATATTCCCGGTTATGTTATCGGCCGTTTCAGCCTTTTGGGGCTGATGAACAACTACATATTCGCGAGGAATGTTTTTATCCCCGAAACGTTCTTCGAAAATCTCGAAGCCGAGGTAATAAAAAAACAAGGGGAGGAAGGAAAAAATGCGCTTTACCGGATAGGCAAGCAATTCGGCTTCCGATTTGCAGAATTGTACCATACCTCGAGAGGCGATATTCCGCGCTCCATGGCGGCGATAACCCATTTTTTTGAAACGCTTTACGCGGAAAAAATAGAAAGCAGTATTGATTTGAATGAAAAAATGCTAACTTTGCTAACAGAAGACATGGCGGTAACGCGGAAGGACGGAGGAGGATACTGCCTTACCATAGGGGGCTGCGCGGGGATCTGGGCATACCTGATTGACGATTATACCGTAGAATGCACCATACGGAAAACCAGCGACCGTAGATATGAATTCAAAAGTGCGCCAAGCCCGATTCTTGCAGTGAAGGGCAGCGGTGATTTAATAATATGCAACGAAAAACCCAAAGCACATTCATTTGACGCGTACAAACTTCACAATAGCCCCCCTTTCAAGATCCCATCCAGCGCCCTTAATATGCAGAAACTGATGCAAACAGAGCTTTTCACCCTGAATAAGAGCGAATTGGATTTTGCGATCACGGATAACCGGTTTGTCCCCGTGGAACTGTTCGTCCTGTTTGAAATCGAACGCATTTTTGACGAGGAGACTGTTTATAGGGCTGCGCACGATTCATTCCGCGATATTGGGAGCAAAGTCAAGCACCAAAATCCCCTAATGTTCATATCCGAAATACTGACCGCCTTCGGTTTCGGGATTGCGGACATGCTTGGGGAAGGGAACGAACGCATCATTATTTTCCATGGATATCCGTGGCTGGATATGCAATATGAAAAGACGGATTTCGCCGTTTTGAAAGGCGCCATCACCGGTTTCCTTGAGGGCGTTACCAAAAGGAAATATCGCATCATCCAGGTGCAGTCCGGAATGGCTGGCAACAAATTCGAAGTTCGGGTCACAGTCGGTGGAGAGAATTGAGAAAAAAATTTCTTGCCTTAAGGCAGGCGCTTATACCCCGCATTCTGCTAGTGGTTCTTCCCACGACTTTTCTGGGATTCCTGGCCTCAGGCTCCGGGGATTTGGGGGTTCTCCTTCTTTCCCTAGTAATAATCACCATCGTGGATGTGGGCGCGAATCTTCTCAACAATTATGCGGACTGGCGAATAGACATAATCAACAGGAAACGCCTGACGATGCACGATGTTTTTGACAGGAATGATTTGCTCGTTTTTTATTTGGCGAGCCTTATTTTACTGGCAATAACCCTTTTCTTTGCAAAAATCAATCCATTCCTGCTTGTGGTTGTTCTAGCTGGCGTTCTGTTCGGAATGCAGTATTCGGCCTTACTGAGGCTGAAGGACCGCGTCATAATAAACTATGCGACTATCGCGATCGCATACGGCGGGATTTCCTTCCTTACGGGCTTTTTTGCCGGCACCTCGGATATTTGGCTTTTTTATGAATGGCTTCCCATTACCATCTTCATAATACTGGTTGATTTCGGGTATTCCATGACCAAGGACTATCCCGACGTGCTCGGCGACTTGGAGCACTCCAAGATGACCCTGCCGGTCATTTTCGGAAAGGCGAGGGCGGTTCGGATGCAGGCGGTTATTATCGGTGCTACCTACCTCTTTCTCCTCCTCATGGTCTTTTCTGAAAAAGTTCATTACATCTACCTGCTTTTGCTAATTTCCTACTTAATTGCGATGGCAAAATTGAGGATAATCCATCTTTCGGAAGACAAGGTGACGCACGACCTGATGCATTACTATGCGCAGATCAACGGCCTGATAGTCAGGTTTATTATCATCGCAATCGTCGTTTTCTTAGGCAAGTGAGCTTCTCATGCAAAATGATTCAGTACGCATTCGGAACGAGGTTATGCTCTATTGGAAAAAGCCGCCTCTGAAAGTCATTGAGTGGAATGATCGGTTCTCTGATGCTAAGGGCTGGTTAGTCGTAAACAATAAAGTGAATGGCGCCGCAGGCGGCGGAATTCGAATGCACCCGGATTTGACCAAGGATGAGGTTGTACGGCTGGCCAAGTCGATGTGCCTCAAATTCAAATTACTCAATCCCCAAATTGGCGGCGCAAAGGCGGGCATCCGGCATGATCCGGCAAAACCCGACAAATTGGAAATTTTGGAAAGATTTCTGCACCACATAAAGCCCCTTCTGCTTACTGAATACGGCACCGGCGGCGACTTGAACGTTTCCGAGCCCGAATTGATAAAACTTCTTAAAAAAGAAGGCATTCCCCATCCGCAATACGGAATAGTTCAGGGGGTGAAGAATTCCGGTGTTAAATTGGGCTCATCTCATGCCCTGAAAAGGCTCCAAAAAGGCGTAATGCTTCCATACGCCGGAAGCCCCCTTGTTAACCATTCGACCGGCAAGGGCGTTGTGGCTGCAATACGTGTCGGGCTGCGGTTCCTTTCAAACGCGGAAGCCGGATTCAAAGGCAAAACCGCAGCTGTTCAGGGTTTTGGTGTTGTTGGGGGCGGCACTGCGAAATTTTTCCATGAAGCCGGCGGGAAGGTAGTTGCCATATCGGATAAGGCTTGTTGCATTCATGATCCTGAAGGCCTGGATGTCCCGACGTTGCTAAGCAACCGAATTAATGGCCGGGAAATAAACCTGCAGGAGTTGCCCGAGGGCTGTGCGGCCCTTCCGCGCGAAAAGCTTCTTTCCTCCAATTCCGACGTATTCATTCCTGCTGCAAAATCCGATCTGGTCAACGAGAAAAACGCCCATCTCATACGTTCCAGATTGATAGTGGAGGGCGCCAACAATCCAATTACCCCTGCTGCTGATGGGATCCTTCACGATAAGGGCATAACCGTTGTTCCGGATTTCATCGCCAACGCAGGCACCGCAGCGCTTTTCCACCTTTGCATGTTCCGAAACATGCCGCTGAAGGCCTCCCCCCTTCTTCAGGAAATCGACCGGATAGTCGGAAGCCACACCCGCAACTTCCTCAAGGAATTCCCCCAAAATGCCGGCTACAACTCCCGCATCGCAGCCGAAGCGCATGCCCTGCGAATTCATTAATTCGCCAATTAGTCGCGTGCCTGCCTATTTCTTTGGTATCCGTATAGTCACGAAATCGATGCCTTCCGGAGCTGTTATTCCCGGCGACAGCGACAGTCGGAGAGTTTAATAAATTGTTTAATGTGTATCTCTGGGGGGATTTGTATGTCGGGAAAATATATAGGCAAGCTAATGCAATTTCTGATCCTATTAGGGCTTCTAATTAATTATGCAGAAGCAGGCACGGGCTGCCATCCGGGCATGGATCCTATTTGCGGGGCGATACCTCAAAATGATTGCGATGTGATGCAAAATACTACTTTTCAAGTGGGTTTCTACTATCTTCCCGCAGGCATCGATATATGCTCAAATGATATAGCCCTGGACTGCAATAATGCGATTTTGGCAGGAGATGGCGGTAGCACCAATTATGGAATTTCCCTAATATCGAGGTCTGGCACAACAATTAGGAATTGTAATGCATACGCCTATATCGCCGGGCTATATATTGGAACCGCAAATATGAATACAATAGAGAACAATAAGCTCTATTCCAATGCCTATGGAATCTA
>JAZDKC010000048.1:0-27436 GCA_043803465.1 Microcaldota archaeon | reverse complement strand
GATTCAAACTCGATCCCGCCTATGAGGTCCGCGACCATGTTGTAGGCAATCGAGAAGATCATTCCGGAAAGCGCGCCGCCGAGCCCGAACATCACCGGAAGCGCAAAAATGGAGATTTCGCCAAAATCAGCAATTCCCGGCATCCATTTGAATGCACTCGCATGGTAGCCGAAATAGACGAAGATTCCGAGCACCAGCCCGTAAATAAATCCCAGCGCACCGATAACCTTGGCCAATGCGGCCGGCTTGAAGGAATCGACGGAAAAAACGCGCCTATCTGCCATATCCATCCATACTGTAATATTTTGCCGATATAAAAAGCCGGCGTTTTGTGCTAGGGCAAAAAGTCCTTCGCGTTGATCTTCTCGGGCAAATACTTGTTGGAAATATACTGCAGATTCTTGCTGCTCAGGGACTGGATTTCGGCCTTGATCTTCTTATCCAGGAACTTGTCGATCTCCTTTTGCCATTCCTTGCTCTTGAACCAGTCGTACGCCTTCATCTCCTGCGCGCGCTTGATGTCCACTTCCTTCGCCTTGATTGTGACCGATTTCAAATCGTAATGCTCGATGTCGGAAATGCTCATGCCCAGGAATTTCATTTCCTTGCATCCGAGCCTGCCCGACTCGTGCGCTAGCGCCATGCTGCCGTATTTCATTGTGCTGTAAATGTACCATCCGTAAGGGTCCGCATCCGTGAGGCAGTAAACCGGCAATTTCATTTCGTCGCTTAGCCTTTGCAACAGCCTTCTTGCCCCCCTTGCAGCCTGCCCGGCAGTTGTCATCAATAGGCATTTGTTTTTCCTCCAGTACTCGTCCTCGTTCAAACGGTCGAAGATTGCGTTCTTCTCCGCAACAAGCACATATTCGACGCCGGAATCAATGAATTCTATTTGCTCCACCATGGAGGGACTTGCCAAACCCCCGCTTCCCCGTTTTCCAAGCTCGATGCGTGACTCCCTATCGCGCACGAAATCCTTGATGCGCATATCCCCGGCCATTCTGCCTTTAGGCTCTGCACGAAGGTGCAGCCTTTCCCTGAAGGTATCGAGGGATACCTCGAAATCCACGATTGCCAGGTCGGATTCCTTCTGCTCGTCGATCGTATCCTCCTTAGTGCCATGGATTGTGTGCTTCTTCGCATAGTACAAGTCACGAAGGGTCGCAGTCAAATTGTTCTCAAGCAAATCCTTCTTCACATAACTTGCAACCAGCATCGTTTGCATGAACCTTCTCGCATGCGAAACATTGAACAAAAACCTTTTTGCAACCTTGTCGCCGAGCACGATTTTCTTGTTCTTCTCATCGAATGCGACATTGCTGCTTCCCCTTACCGGAATATCTATGTGCGGATTATCCCCATCTTCGATCTCCTTTTGCAATCCCTCCGCAAACGAATGTATCCGCCTGAGTATCTCTACCCGGCTCTTCTCCTTCTTTGCCATTCCCCCAACATCCGCTTTTTCCTTTTCAGCCATAATAAATCAAACTCATCCAAAACTGATTAATAATCAGAAATATTTTATCATACCTAATTTCAAATTATGCTATTCATCCTCAGCCTCTTCCTTCTTCATATCCTCATCCACATCGCCGATCTCCTCAAGTTCCTCCTCCTGTTCCGCGATCTTTGTGCGCTCCTCCGCAATCTTCTTGAGCTTCTCCTGAACCTTGACTTTCTCTATTCCGGTAATGTCATGCAGTGCTTCCGCGACCTCCCCAACGTACCTGAAGAAGATCATCCTCCTCCTCTCCTGATCCTCGGCTTTTTGCAATGAATGCAAATAAATTGAAATGTCCCTTGCGCATTCCATCAATGCCGACCGGATTTCCTCGACTATCTCCTCCTCGGCCGAAATCGCGAGCTTTCCAGCTCCGGTGTAAGGCACATAAACGGAAACGAAATTGATGAAAATCGTGATTGGCATCTCCTCCCATTTCCTCAAATCATAGCGGCCCCAATCGATGCTCTTAACCGCCTCCATTGTGGCGCATGTGCCCGCATCGAATAGCAAAGGAACGCTGTTCGCATAACGCAATACCTCCCCCGCATGCTGCACTGCAGGCTGGCCCTCGCTTCCTTTCGCTGCTGCAGCCGAAGGCTCGCCTCCCGCCTTCCCGCCATACGCAATTGCAGCCTCGACCAGGAAAGGGATTCCGCCCCTGAATACATGCGGCTTCCTTGCGACTATTTTCATCGTTTCGGGCGCAAGCAGGTTTTTCAGGCTCTTTTTCAATTGCTCCTCGCCAATGGGGCTTAAAACGTCCGTTTCGGGTGCGATCCATTTCACCTTCTGGAATGCGCCAACAATCTGCTCGGCTTCGGGCCATTGCAATGTCCCCGGTGCGCGGTTGAAATCCACATTCGGGCACAGCATCTGCAATTCCTTGACCTTGTCCCCGCTTACCCTTGTGAACTCCTGCTGCAGGAATGAGGAAATTTTCCTATTTTGCGAAATAAGCGCCATATCCATAAGATCCGAAGTCGTGATCCCTAGCGGATGCGGAAGCGAATCCTTCGCCTTCGGCGGAATAGTCGTGCTTGCGCGTGGGAACACCACAATTTCCCTGGTTGGCTCAATAAGCGTGATCTGCACATGCGGGTTTGCAATTGCCGTCCTCCTCAAATATTCATAAACCGAATATTCGGACCTGTTGTATGCCACCTCCGCGAACTCCGCCTCGACCCTAAGGCCCCGGAAATTGCCGCTGTACTCCTTCTCGTTTGTGATGATCGGGCTGTTCTTCTTCACATCAATTGAGACTTCGCATTCGAAGATTTTGTAATTGCCTATCCCGGTCTTAACTTTCGTCGGCTTTCCGGTTGTGATTTGCGCGAACAGGGTCGCGCCTTTCGCACCGATCCCCTGCTGGCCCCTCCTCTGCCTCCTTTGATGGAATTTCGTCCCGGAGAGCAGCTCCCCAAGCGCATTCCCCACCTTGGATTTCGGGATTCCCGTCCCATTATCCTCGACGATCACTTTGAGGTGCTCATTGAGCTCCTGGATTTCGACTTTGATGTCGGGCAATATTTTCGCATCCTCCGCAGAGTCGAGCGAGTTGGTAACATATTCGTGTATGATCGTGGTCAAACTCCGGACCTTCCCGGAATAACCCAGCATCTGCCGATTCTTCTTGAAGAACTCCGCAACGGAATATTCCTTGTACTCCTTTGCAAGCTGGTGCTCCATGTCCTCGGCCGAGGGTTCCGCCTTTGCAGCTGCCGCTTTTGCGGCTGGGGTTTGAGCCGCAGGCTCGCTATGCGCTTTTTCAGCAGCCTTCTTCGTATCCTCCTTGGTCAGCGATAGCCTTGCCGCCTTCTTTGCGACTTCCCTTGGGTCCGGCTTTTTTTGGTCCGCCATGATCTTTTTCCACTCAAAGAAATGATGAAGAATTGATGGTAGGTTTCCCTAATTAATTATTTTTCCGATCTTAATTTATATTTTCTCTCCCCTTCCTTTCCATTACAAAGCATATTTCCTTTCGCGATTCTTCCTTTCGACACCTCCAGGAAACCTAGGTTTCCTACGCGTGTCGCCCCTACCTTCCTAATTACTTCAACGCATATTTCCTTTCGCGGTTCTTCCTTTCCATGAACGCATAAACCGAGGTGTGCGGGGAGCCCTCGAGGAGCCTTAGAACCCCTTCCTTGGCGAGCTGCAAATCATCAAACTCGCCGATAATCGCGACCTTATTCCCGATTATTGCCAAAAACGCGCCGCTCAATTCCTGCAGCGTCATCTTGGCGCGGCCGCCCTCGCCGATTATCCTGCCCTTGTACCTTTCTATCGCCTTCGGATTCGGAAGGATGATCTCAAGGTCGATTATTTCGAGGAAATAGTTATCATTGAAAAGCTTAAAAGCCTGCTGCGGAAGGAAACCGAAATCGAGCGCCTTCAGGACCTGCGATGCGATCCATACCTCCCCGCCCTCGCCTTCAAGCTCGATATTCTTGTCCTTGTTGATTTTGATCGTCACCTTTCCGCGCTTCTCGACCTCCTTCAGAACGGCCCCGTTCTTCTCTTCCAGGTGCTTGATTGTCGCGTGTGAAACTGAAATCAGATCCATGTTTACCCCCATTTTTTGCCATTCTTAAGGCTGAATTTTATGCTAAATCCTAATTAAAAACCCATCAGAAATTTTGCGCTATTTTCTTATAATCTTACTCAAAATAAGCTTTTATAGCCTTGCAGCAACCCTCCTCACAACCCCCTTTTCCGCGTCCACAACCCCTCCAGGGAACCAAGGTTCCCTACTCGTGTCACGCAGACCTTGTGTCTGCTGAACCGCATAATGGATTCTGCGGTCGCCTCTACCCCTTTATTTACTTTTGCGGATTAATTTCTGATTATGTTCAAGTTCCAGCCGGAAGAATTCATTGTCGAGGAGATTGCAAAGGATGGGGCGGTATTGGAAATCGGCAAGCCAATTGCGCACGAGAACGAACAGCTCAAATCAACGAACCACTTCTTCTCCCATTTCGCCCTCCAGAAGAGATTATGGACAACTAGCAATGCGATCCGGGAGGTTGCGGACAGGTTGCATATCACTTCAAGCAGGATAAACTACGCAGGCAACAAGGACCGGAATGCACTCACAACGCAATTGTGCTCGGCATTCGCTGTCCAGCCGCAGCAGCTACTTTCCCTCAACATCAAGGACATCAAAATCAACGGCGCGTGGCTTGCGAACGAGAAGGTCGGCCTGGGCGACCTTGCGGGAAATAGGTTTACAATTACATTGACGGAACAAAACATCGAAAAAAAGCAGTTTTCAAAATTATCCGCAAAGAAAATCGAAGGCAGGCTCAAAAAGCAGAATTTTGCGATCGCAAATTATTTCGGGGAGCAGAGGTTCGGGAGCGCGAGAAGGAACACCGCGGTTGTGGGCAAATTGCTCCTGCAGGGGAAATTCAAGGAGGCGATTTTGAACTATTTATGCTACACCGATGAGGGCGAGAGGGATGAGGGTGCAAGGAATGCCCGGAAAAGGCTGGAGAAGGAAATGAATTACCGGGACGCATTGCACTATTTCCCCCATTTCCTGAAAGCGGAGAAAATAATGCTGTCGCATCTAGCAAATAGCCCGAATGATTTCCTGGGCGCGTTCCGGAGGCTGCACCGCTCATTGCAGCTGCTATTCATCCACGCATACCAGAGCGAACTATTCAACAAAATATTGGATCAACGCGGGAAAAAGGAGAAATTGCTCAAAGCGTGTGCGGGTGATTATTACTGCGAAATGGATTCGAATGGTTTTCCGGATGATGAAAAACCACTTAAAATCGAGACGAAACAAAAAGCGAAGGAAGTCGAAAAGCTGGTAAAAGGGAAAAAAGCCGTCCTGCTCGGGAAAATAATCGGCTACCAGACGGAACTGGGGAAGGCCGAAGGGTTGATTTTGAAGAAGGAGGGAATTAAGCGCGAGGATTTCTTTCTAAGGGGCACTCCGGAATTGAGTGCCAAGGGCACACTGAGGCCGCTTTTTGTTTTCCTGAGGGGTTTTGATGTTAAAGAGGAAGGATTGGCCGGAAGCAAAAAACTCGTCCTCCGCTTTTCGCTTACCGCAGGAAGCTATGCGACTGTCGCTTTGAAAGAGATTATAAGCTGATTTGCGCATATTCTGGCGATATTATGTTCGATTCCAGCACATGGAGGAAGCTTAAGCGCGGGCCGCAGATCATCACCCTGAAGGATGCGGCGCTAATCGCCGGCTTGACGGGCCTGCAAAGCGGGGACCGGGCAATCGATGCCGGATCCGGAAGCGGCTATTTGGCAGTACATTTGGGCAGCGTAGTTTCTCCGCATGGAAAAGTACATACTTATGAGAATAGGCCCGAATTCGCGGATTTTGCCAAAAAGAATTTCGTGCGGGCGGGCTTGCAGGATGTGATCGAGCTGAAGGAGAAGAGCGCATTTGATGGGTTCGATGAGAAGGAAGTGGACCTGATAACGCTCGATATGGCGGAATCAGAGCGGGTTTTGGAACATGCGAAGTCTTCCGTAAAATTACATGGGTGGATAGTTGGTTACATTCCGAATGTGGAGCAGGTAAGCAAATTCGTGATGGAAGCAGAAAGGCTGAAATTGAAAGTCGAGCGGGTAACCGAGTTCTACTTGCGCGACTGGAAAATCAGACCATACGGAAGCAGGCCCGAGAACCAGGCGATGGTGTTTACTGCGTTTTTGGTATTTCTAAGGAAGATTGATGAAGCCGAATTTGACCGTGAAAAGGAGGAGAACACTAAGGCAAATAGGCGGGATCGTAGAATACGCAGCAAACTAGTTTGATTCCATTACGCATCGGGCTTCTCGTCATCATCGTCCTTCTTTATTTTCGCCCGAAGTTTGGCGAGGTCTATTGCCGTAAGTTCTTCGGTCTCCTCAGCAGGATTGGAATTTCCCGCATCCTCGATTTTAGGCATCTCCACCATCGGCGCGTGCAGCTCGTTTTTTTCGGCCACCGCCATTGCGTGTTCGGGCTGCGTAACAATGGGGATGTTGATTTCAATTTTCTCCGGGGTTTCCTGATCGTGCTTGTTGAATTCGGCGGAGCCCATCGCATTCTTTATCGTCTTGATATCAGTCGTGCTCTTTTTCATCTTATTCAGCATTGTAACCGCGTAAATGAATACCCCCACGCCCAGGAATGCGAAAAAAATTGTAAGCATCCAGCTGAGGCCTTCTTTATTGAATGCCGAAATCCCGACCAGTACAAGCAATAGCAGGAATACGGCGATGATTTTCCACATTCGAATCAGAGCAATTACTTCGCCCGCCTTATAAAACTTACTGCCTAACCGCCTTTCTATTCGATGAGATACTTGACAGCATCGGCGAGATCCTTCACCCTTGCGATCGAGATCCCCTTCCCGATTTCCTCCTCATCCTTTATCCTCTGGTTGGCAGATACAAGGAACATATTGCGCTTCGCATCCTTCGCCGCAAGTATCTTCTCCTCGATTCCCCCGACATCGGACAATGTGCCATCCTCTGAAATTGTCGCGCTGATCGCGACATCCTCGCGCAGCCTCCTGCCCGAATGCAATGCGATTATCGCAACGGCGAACATCCCGCCCGCAGATTCGCCGGACACATCGCTTCCATCGCTCTTTACCTCGAGCGTCAGGTCGAACCCCCCTGCCCGTATCCCCAGGTATTCGTAAGCGTTGAATTTGGCCTTGCGCAGCGCGTTCTCAACATCCTCCTTGAATGCCGCATTCTCGATATTTACGAGTGTCCGGCCCTCCCCCCTTGTCACAAACATCTCGAATTCGACCAGGTTGCCTTTTCCATTGTCCATTATTGCCGGAGCCTGGAATTTTATATGCTGCGGGGAAGGCAATGCATTATACCCCAAATTGAAGGAGATTGCGAATGCTATTAGGATAATTGTCAGCAGTATGCGGCTTCTTTCCATAGCCATTCGCCCAAAAAATAAAATGCCTAGGGAGGGATTTGAACCCTCGACTTCTAGATGTCACGAATTTCTTTTCTAATATCATTACGCTTGACGCGCTCAAAACTCGTAAGGAAATCCCTTATGAGTCTAGCACTCTTACCAGGCTGAGTTACCTAGGCCTCCCTAAAATTAGGTCGAACAAGGAATTAAAAGGAGGCGGAAGGGCGCATGTTTTAAAAGCGCGCGAACTAATCGTTGGGGGAATAGGATGGTTGATGAATTCATATACCTCATTTCAAGCGTGCTTAGCACCGACTATTACCCCATCCTGATACTCCTCACCTTCATCGCCTTGGCGTTCTCAAGGAATCGCAGGTCCCTAATCATCGCGCTGCTTGTGATTGTGCTTGCATTGCCTGCATTGAAGACCTTCTATGCCGAATCCAGGCCCTGCACCGCATTATCCTCCCCATTCTGCACGGAATTCGAATTCCAATCGGAAAAATACGGATTCCCTTCAGGGCATGCTGCAACCGCCATCATTTTGCCAGCCGCAACACTTGGCACCTACGCGCTCTTCTTCTTCCTTCCCGCCGCTTTCCTCATTGCCTTTTCACGGGTGTATTTGGATATGCATACCCTCAACCAGATCGCCGCAGGGGTTGCATTGGGGTTGCTTGTTTTTTTCATTGCAAAATTGATTCACGAATACCTGCAGATGGGTAGGGCGGCAAGTTTAAGGAAACAAGCAAGCAAAAAACCCGCTTCATCCGAAACAGGCCGCCAGTTGATCCACATCCTGGGCGGATTCCTCGCAATAGGCATGCTGCTTTTCCTTGGCAATACCCCTGCCGACCGCCTCTACAATACGGAAATGATAATCCTTTGCGGCATGGTTTCGGGGATATGGATAATGAACATGAAAATGGTGGGGATGAACATCGGGGCGTTCGAGCATTTCCTTAGGAAGTTCGAGCGGGTTGGCGAGGAATTTGATGGCAGGGGCGCGCTCCTATATGTAATCGGCGTGCTGCTTTTGATCTCGTTCACATTCCCGAGGGACCCCAACTTCGCACTCGCCGCACTTGCAATCTTCGCTACGGGCGATTGTTTCTCGACAATCATCGGGAGAAAATACGGCGCAAACAAGCTCGCATGGAACACCCGCAAGAGCTGGCAAGGCATGTCCGGTTTCTTTATTACTTCCAGCATCGTCTCCTACCCCTTTATCGGGATTGCGGGAATATTCTATTCTGCTGCCCTGGCAATCGTTGAGACGCTGGACCTGCATATAGATGATAATTTGCTGATTCCCATGTGCACAGTTGTGTTATTCCAAATATTCGGCTGATCCCATGAATGGAAAATTGATTGTGATTGAAGGCACCGATGCGGTAGGCAAGGCTACGCAATCCATGATGCTGGCGCAAAAGCTCAAGGAACGCGGAAATAAGGTTGAGGTTATCAATTTTCCTACATACGGCAGCATCTTCGGCAAGCTGATCAAGCAGTACCTGCACGGAAAATTCGGCACCAAGGATGGGTTGGCGCCGGAACTGGTTTCAATATTGTATGCGCTTGACCGCTACCAATACTCCGCAACGCTCCAAACAAAAATCGATGGGGGAAAATACATAATTTGCAACCGTTACTCGCAAAGCAACCTGTATCAAGCTGCAAAAATTCCCGATGCCGCCAAAAGGAGGAAATTCATAGAATGGGTGTGGGGCCTGGAATCGCGGCTGCCTGCTGCCGATGCCATTGCATTCCTCAACCTCCCGCCTAGCATTTCAAGCAAGCTGCTAATCAAGCGCGGCAGGAAAATCGACATGCACGAGAAGGATTTGGCTTATCAGGAGAATGTGAGGCGTGCGTATTTGGATGAGGCAAGGAAGCGGCATTGGATAGTCATCGATTGCACCGAAAAAGGGAGCTTGAAGGACAAGAAAAAAATTTCAAAGGAGCTGTTTGCGGCGCTCGGGAAAAAACTAAGGGGCGGAATTTGAAAGGGGCAATAAATATCCTGCGATTCCGGCTTATGGCCCGAAGGCGGCATCTATCAGAGGCAAAAAAATCCCGCAGTCCTGAAGTCATAGTTCAAATGCGGTATTTGATCCGCTTCACGGCCTTCTTGGCGCGGCTTTCCGTGAACGTGAATACCTCATGCGCAAAGAATCCCACCCTTCGAGCCGGCATGAAAAACGCGAAATTCCAAAGTGCATTGCCCTGGTAACGCTGCACATCCTTATGCTCCTTGATAAACGGAAGGAATGCCAGCCCGCCAAGCAGCCTAAGCACCCCGGATATGAGCATCACAAGCGGTATGCCGGAATAGGCAAGGAATGAGCCGCTTTCAACAATGAACGCGCCCGCAAATGCGCCGAGAAAAACAAACAGCCCCTGGAAGAAGTTGAAATTCGCGGTATATTGCGCGGTCTTATTTTTCAGCGAGCCGTAATTGATCGTGTAATTGAAAACCGCAAGGTTAAGCCCGCCCCACGCGAACCCTGAAAATGTCTCGAACATCAGGAGGAAATAAGGGCTGCGCGTATTCATCCAAAGAAGCGGGATGAATGGCACCAGCAGGCCGCATACCGACAAAACAAGCTTGTTGCCGAACTGGTCGATTATCCTTCCCCAATATTTGTTCGAAAGGAGCATTGAAACCGCGAAAAAACCTTCAATTATCGCGAATTGCGTATAGCTTAATTGCAAGTCCCTTATCATGTACACGGAAAAGTAGAAGCCCGCGATTCCTGTGGCAAACATCAGGATGGAATAGTACAGCAGGAAAACTCCGTAGTCGTTGTGCCGGATGTCCCTAAGGAAACCCCCGATGTTTATGCGTTCCTCCCGGAATTTCTGCGGCGGTTCGTCAATTTTGGTGAAGGATGCGAATGAGAGGAGCCGGAAAATGCTTGCAAAAGTGAACAGCACCGCAAAACCCAGGAATACGTCTTGGCCGAAAAGGTTCAGGAGCCCTCCGCCAACCATTATCGAAACAACGGTTGCGATTCCGCCAACCATGTTCCTATTCCCGAAATACCTGCCCCGGATTTTTTCAGGCACCAAATCCGCCATCCAACTAGCCCATATAGGATTTGCCAATGGCCCCAGCAGCGATTGGAGGGAAAACACCATCATCAGCAGCAATTCCGCATTTTGCTTGAAAAGATACGGGATGGATGCCAGCACCAACAACATTGCCGCCTGCAAAATTACCGCAGCCATGACGAATTGCTTGCGGGTTTTGAAAAATGCGGAAATGTGCAATCCAAGCGGCTGCGCAAGCGCAGTCAGAAGCGGAGGAAGCGAGCGCACGAAGCCGATTGTCGAGTTTCCCAGTCCCAAGGCTATCGCGAAGGGGTTGATGTAATAATCGGTGAATCCCGCCATCGCATTGTAGAACGCACCCTCGATAGTTGAGAACTTGAGGCTGCGTTGCGTTTTTTCATCCAGTTTTGGTTCGGATTCTGCCATGAATACCAATAGGGAGTGCAATATTTTAACTATTTGAAATCCGCCAATAAGAAAATACGGGGGGAGCGCCCAATTTGGACAAGGGGGGCAGAGCCTTCAATATACCAATTCGCAGGACAAATTAAGGGGGGAACGAAAACTTTTTTCAATGCCTTGCCCCTTTCTTCCAAGAAAGGTGCGGAAGGCGCCGCGCCAAAGAAGGAGTATGATTTGCGAATTGAATAATTGCATTTTGAAAGGGGGTAGAGGCGACTACGAGTAGGGGGAAATCCTTTCCCCCTATAGGTGTCGAGCGGGCTCGAAGGTCTTGCCTTGCCCCTTTCTTTCTGGAAAGAAAGCAATTTTGATTCGCGAATCACAATTAGGAAGGGGAACGACCAGTCTGGTCAAGGGGGAACCTTGGTTCCCCCGTCGCAGACACGGGCTCGAAGGGATTTGAACCCTTGACATTTCGGTTAAGAGCCGAACGCTCTACCAAGCTGAGCTACGAGCCCACTTCGGGGATATTAGTTTTCCCAGATAAGCAATATAAAATCAACTATTGGGCCCGCTTGGCGTTTTCTTTTGGACTATTGCCAAAACCGTGCCGCCAACTATCAGCGCCGAGCCGGCCCATTTCATCGCACTCATGGTTTCGCCAAGCACTAGCCAGGTTATCACCGCGCCGAAAAATACCGTGAGCAATTGGGTGGGCACTGCGGCCCTCCAGATTCCGACCTTCCGGATTGCATAATTATATGCGCAAACCCCGAAAACATAAATGCTCAGGGCAAAGACGGAGAAATTTGCATACTCGCTCTGCGGCATCGAGAGCGGAATGTTGAGGAATATCAGAAGCGCGAAGAGAAAAGGCAGTGCAACCCAATACCTGATTGCGGCAATCGAATACGGGTCCCATTTTTCCGACAGTTTGCGGGCGTAAATCAGGTACGCCGACCAGAAAAATGTGGCAACCAATGCCAAAATATCCCCGGAATTAATGCTGATAAAATTCAACTCGGTGGCAAAAATGAAAACACCGATGAAGCCGGCCACTATGCCCGCAATCTGCTTCAAATTTATCTCTTCCTTGAAAAACACTACCCCGAAAATCGTGCCAAAGAATATCTCCGATCTTAGGATAATGATCAAGCTCAAAGCAGTTGTCATGCTAAGGGCGTAAAGCGTCAGGATGGATGGTATCGCAAACCCCAGAATCCCAATCCCCAAGTAATTCCACAAATCATTCCTTTCGAATTTTGGCAATCCCTTGTTCGCAAACACTGCGATTGCGGCCAGTATTACCCCCGAGAAAGCCGCTGAAATAACCGAGAGCGCAAGTGGGTTGACCGATGAGAGCACCAATTTCGCATATGGATTTCCCATCCCGAAAAATAGCGCCGCAATTATCGCCGCAATGATTCCGTTGTGGGTGTTGTTCATTTTCTCATCGGTAATTATGGTGTTTTTTTGGCCATGTCGACTTGCTGTTCCTCTGGTTTCGCTTCCAGGGGTTCCTGGGCCCCTTCAGGCGGTTTTTGGGGTGTTTTTTCTTTTTTGGACCCCCTGCTCTCCCGTTCGCCAAGCCGCGTGTTCACTTCCGTAAGTTCCTTTTGCTTTTGCATCATCGCCTTGTTGTAGAGTTCGTAATCGATATCCCGCTTCAGGTAATGGAATTTCAGCGTATCCATGTCCCCGATGATTTTCTTCTTCTGCTGCTGCAGCACCTCGCCCGCCTTCGATTCCTTCTCGAACTTATACAGCAGATGGTACATTCCGTACCCCACCAGCATCAACGCAACAAAAATGCCCGCATAAAAGTAGAATTCGTTCCTCTTGGCTGTAATCGGTTTTTTGATCAAGCTCGCTTTCTGGCCAACCGGCAACAACGCTGTAAAGATGCCTTTTTTTCCCGCATCGTTTCCTACCTCTAAAATATACTCCGTTCCAAGCACCGATAGAGGCGGCTTCGGAACAATTTCGCATTTGAACCTTGAGAAATTGTTGTTGTAATTCAATTCGCATTTGCATTCCGCCTTGTTGAACTTGCTTTGGTCCGTGGGAATATAGCAGTTCACATTCTTTATCGGGTAGGCGCTGTCCGTGGTCGCGAAAATTCTGACCCTGCTATATGCGGATACTATCTCCGGATCAAAGTCCACCTTCGTCACCGTGATGTTGTTGAATCTGCTCAAGTCGGTTGAATTTATGATTTCCTCCTGCGTCGTGTTTTCAAGCCCGATGAGCAGCCAGGGATCCACCTCATTTTGTGCAGGGGCAGAATCGATAGTATGGGATTCCAACGAAGGAACCGGAGAGGGGGTTATTGTCTGAATGGGAGTGGCTGCGCCTCCCCCGCCGGAGGAGCCCTGTTGTTGGGTCGGTGTGGGCGTAGGCAGCGGAGTAGGGCCCGGCGATGCTGTTGCCGAGGGGGAGGGTGTCGGGGGCGCTGCAGATGCCACTGGCGAAGGCGTCACGGATGCGGATGGCGAAGGGCTGGCGGCCGGTTGTTCATTTGGGGCGGTCTTGAACGAGAGCATATCCGTAGTGTTGCACCTGCCGCTCCGCGAGCACGCCGTGATCCTGAACTTATAGGTGGTGGAGTTCGTCAAGTTGTCGATTTGGGCAACATGCGTCGTGTCCCATGTAGCATTCGATGTAGTGTTGTAAATGCCTTCCGCAATCCAATATGAAATCGAGGAGTTGGCCAGCAAACTTGTGTTCCAATAAATTTTTGCAGAAGAATTCGTGGTCTTGTTGGAAATATCCGCAATGTCCAGCTTGATGAGTGTTGCCGTAGTGCTGTTGGAATTGTAATGCGTCTCCCATTGCGCAAGGGCAAGGAGGGCATGGCTGCCGGGCAGGGCGTTCGACGTATCCCATGTGAAATTCTCCAGCTTTGATTCCCAGTCATTAAGATTGATGAATCTGCTTCCGATAAGCGTTCCTGTTGTAACGTCAGTCAGGTTGATTTGCACATCGGAGTAGTCATGCCCGCGGAAGTTGGTGTAATTTACGGTCACGTTCGCCAAAGTTCCCATTTCTATGATGCTATCCGTGACAATTGCGCCAACAGACAGGAATGTGACAAAAATACTTGCTTCATTTGTGCAATACCTGAGCGGCACCCAGTAGTTATCACCGAAGATCGCCCCGGTCGCCGTTTTATTCCCTATGGTGCTGTACGAACACGATAAATTGTACAAGGAGGATTGCGGAACGAGGGAGACCCTTTTCCAATTGCTCCCGCAGAGCACGCCTATGGTTTTTGCACCCTCTCCATAGGTGACATCCACGCTCAAATTGAACGGAATGTTCGATAGCGTGCTGTAATAGGCCGGATCGAATGCGCAGGCGTTTTCGGCCGATATGGATTGCGCTAAAATCAGCAAAAGCGCTGCCGCCACGCAAAACGCGCATTTTCGTGCCATGGATTAGACAACGCAGAGGCTATATAAAAAGCATGCAATCAGGGGGGAATCATTTCATGTTTAATTTCAGCACTCCCTTCCTTGAGAGTGTTTCCGCCTGCACCCTGGTGTACCTATAGGCGATGTCCGCCTTCGAATCGCCTTCAACGCTCCAGGGCATTACCAGCACAACATCATTGGGCTTGATCCATACCCTCATCTTGATTTTCCCCGGGATCCTGCAAAGCCTCTCCTTTCCATCGGCGCACTCAACCCTCATCCTCGAGCCGCCATACATCTCCTTTACAATTCCGACTATCTCCCCCTTTCTTGGAATCCGCAAATGAATCTCTTCAGGCGCATACTTGTTCATATTTACCACTCAAACGCATCGAAAATTCGATTATCGTCGCATAATCGATCATAATCGTCCATCCATATTAATTATTCTATAACCGTGCTTCTCGCGCCGCACGCACTCAAACGTCTTAGGGGCACCCAGGTTCCCCTGCTTTCGTTGAGCAAGCTCAACTCATCGCGAAGCATGCTTCACGATACCCTTCGAAGCATACCCCTCCTTATATTGGATGGCTATTTTATCACTCGATAACCGTGCTTCTCGCGCCGCACGCCTCGCAAACAAGGATTTTCGGGCCCCTTCCCTCATGCAATATATGGGTGTCGGGCTTTTTACACTCCTTGCAAATCACATGCGTCTGCGTATATAGCGTGAATTTTTCGTTGATCAGCCTGCCGCTTAGCTTTCCGTGCAACAGCAGCCCTGCCTGTTCGCGCTTTCCCGGGATGGCCAATTCCCGAAAGAGGTATTTTGCAACCTCCTCCGGCTTCCTCCTGATTTTTGCGCAGATTGCATCGAAATTTTTTATGATGGTTTTTGTCCCATGGAGGATCGCATCTGCAATAGGGATCTCGAACCTTTCGCTGCTTTCCTGCTTCTTTGGAAGCGTCGCATACGCCCTCTCTAAAAGTTTTTCGTAATCCATCTGCTCCCTCTCAATTCGCCAACATTTTTGGACGGGATGGTTTAAAAGCAGTTCCTCGGCGCCCACCCAACCGAAAATAAGCCGGAAGCCCGATGCTTTTGTTTCGAAATCCGTGCCCAAATCCTTGCATTTTTCGGAGCCATTCGATGCTGCGGTTAAAGCAGCTAATCGAATTTCAGGGGGCCTTTTCCGAATTTCACGCGCTCCACAACGATATTCGGGGATATTTTCAACACTCCTTGTATTTTTGAGATCTTCTCATCCAGGAATTTTGCCATCGCATTCGCATCCCTTTTCCAAACTTCGATGAATATGGAATATTCGCCGCTGCAGCTGCAAGCGAACCGCACCTCCTCGATTTTCGAGACCGCCTGCAGCACTGAAAAGAAGCGCGCAGGCTCTACAGTTAGGCCGATGAATGCGGATGCCTTGTACCCCAGCTTGCCGGGGTCCAGAAGCAGCGTGTATTGCGTAATCAGTTTCTCGCCTTCCATCTTCTGCAATCTGTTGCGGATCGTGCCTTCGCTCACCCTCAACTTCCTTGCAATTGCCTGCATCCTTTCCCTGGAGTCCTCAAGCAGGTGCGCAAGTATACCATAATCCAGATTGTCCAATGCGATTCACCTTCATAATTCATTGGTTAGCCTATGGAGGCGGGCATGCACTTGGCGGGTGTTTCAATTTTGCGGATGCCCGTGCTCCTTCCGTCAATTTCTTTCGAGCCGATGCTAAAAAAATATTTCCTGTGAGGTGGGTTGCAGAAATATTTACGATTTCCGTAATATTTTATGTGAGAATTATAATAAATAGGTAATTTATAAACCTTTCGAATTGAATGCTGCATTTAACAAATAACTTTTTACGAAATTCGCAGCAAATGTTAAATAAACTTGAAATATTTTTTTAGCTCTACGGCTAGTTGCCATTGAAATATGCATTTGCCCCCTATTCCTATTCGAAATGCTTCGGGAACCAGCCCTGCCTCCTGACCCACCAGTACGCGAATCCCGTTGAGATGATGGTCGAACCAATAATCAATGCAATATACCAGCCCTCATCCGCGGGAGTCATATTGAACGCCGTGTTCGCAAGTATTGTTGCCAGCGTGTTCGGCACGAGCACTGCGGTCCCCATGATCGTCAAGTAGGTCATTGCGAACGCCATGCGGTTATTCAACACCTGAAGCTGGTTGTTGTAAATGCTCTGCAATACCTCCAATCCCGAGGCAAGCACCTCGCTCATGTGCTCGCTTAGCTCAATCTGCCGGTTCACGTCATTCGAAAGCATCTCCACCCGATCCAAAATCCTCTGCTCATCCGTGAGCATCTGCGCGTCGCCGTAAAGCAGGAAGTTTTGGACATCGAGCGTATCCCATAGGGCATTCAGGTACATGATCAGCGCGTGTTTCATTTTGTAGATTTCCGGCCCCAATTTCGAGCGCGGGGTATTGGGGTCCATCATGATTTTGCTCATCTTGTCCCCCTGCTCCTCGATTTCCCTCAGATGGTCGAAATTGCGGCTGTTGTTTTCATCAAGCAATCTGCAAAGGAGAAGGGTTATGCGGTCCTTAAGCGGCAATTTCGCGGGGATTTTCCTGAAATAGACGTCCGCATACCGCCTTAACCGCACATACCTTTGCACTTTCTTCTCGTGGATCGAGAATACGAAGTGGTCCCTTAGAAGAATGAGCACCGGGCTGATTTCCACGTTCAGGCCCCTCACCCCTATTGCCGGAATTTTCAATGCAAGTTCCGTGTCGAAATCCTCGTAATTGGATTTGCGGTTGTCCAACAGGGTTTGCACGAGCTTTTTGCTGAATCCAAACTTTTCCGCAATTTGGGGCGCTTCCTTCCCGATATCCATGACCTGATAGTCCAGCCATGCGAGCTTCGCATTTTTTATCGCATCCATGAATTCATCCGGCGAATCCGCGCAGCCCTGCGTCTGGATGTCGCCAATTTGCGCAACGAAGAAGAAGCGTTTGTCCAGGGGCTCTCCATTTGTCATAGTGAAATAATCAGCGCATCCGTCTATTTATTACTTTCGCCATTTGACGAATAAATATTTTTAGGCAAGCCTACGCCTGTTTTAATAAATGTTGATTACCTATTCAAATCCGGGGGATGCATATGGGAACCAAGAAGGGATTCGAAACTGATTTGGAGAAGGCGACTTTGGAGAATTCAAATTTCCGGCAAGTGCTTTACACCGGCAAGTACAGCCAGCTGGTGCTGATGAGCTTAAAACCCGGCGAGGAGATAGGCTCGGAGGTTCATCACGATATCGACCAGTTTTTCAGGTTTGAAGGGGGCGAGGGAATGGTCGTGATAGACGGCAACGAATATCCCGTCAAGGACGGCTCCGGCGTGATTGTGCCGAACGGCGCAGAGCATAACGTGATCAACACATCTGAAACAAAGGACCTGAAGCTTTACACCATTTATTCGCCGCCTGAGCACCAGGACAAAGTAGTCCGGGAAACCAAGGAGCAGGCGACGGCCTCGGAAGAGCACTTCGATGGGAAGACGACCGAGTGAATGAGCCTCTCAACTGGTAAGCGTATGCCTGGAAGACTCCTAAGCGCAAGAACAATCACCGCCTTAAGGGAAGAATTAGCCAATGTAAAAAATCCGGAAAAGCTTATGATGGCGCATTGGGAGAAACGGCGCGGCTCGCCAATCACCATTGAGGAACTCAAAGAGAGCATAATCCTTCGCGCCAAGATGCTGGCTGAAACCGGACGCCTCGGGAAGAACGATTTAATTGTCGAGAATGGCTGCGGAAAAGGGGAATTGATAAAATCCCTGAGAGAGGATGGATATGCGGCAGTAGGCTTGGACATAGTCCGGCATGAAAAAATGCCGCCCTCAAGTTTTATCCGTGCAAATTTAGAAAAATTACCCTTCAAGGACAACAAGGTAAAATTGTTTGTGGATGCATTCGGCTTGGGTTATACTGATATCGACGAGGCAACAAAGGAGATGTGGAGGGTACTCGCTCCAGGCGGCAAGGCACTAATCATGCTCCACCATCCCGATAAAATGGAGGCTGCAATGGAAGAATTACTCGGCCCCTTCGGAATCCGGCGGGCCGATTTTGACCGCTATATAGGGGAAAATCCCGGCATATTTGTCAGAAATTATTATCCTGTTTCCCGTTGGATTGTAAATGCGTTCGAAAAAAAGGAGGCTGCAAAGCGTTTCTTTGAGGGAAAAGGCTTCAAGGTGCCATTTATCGGCGAGGATTTCATTACCCCAAAAAAAGGCGGAAAGATCGGCTTGACCTACTGCCTGATACTTGAAAAATGAATGCAGGGGAAGGGATTTGAACCCTCGAAGCTCTACAGCACGGGATTTCCTCGCCTTGCTTTTCTTTTAGGAAAAGAAAAGCGTAAGGCGCCGCAAAAGAAAACTATTTTTGATTTGCAAATCAAATTCCTTTCTTTGGCGCGGCGCCATCGCACCTTTCTTTGGAACCGAAAAGAGCTTAACGAGCTCTTTGCGGCCCCGATGACCAAAGGTCATCGCGGAGAAAGGGACAAGGCCCTTAAGTCCCGCCCATTTGACCAGGCTCTGGAACCCCTGCATGGATAAGACTAACCGCAAGTATAATTAAAAATACAAATAAGAAAGGGTGGCGGCGACACGTGGAGGGGAAACTAGTTTCCCCTGGGGGTGTCAGCTACTTCCCGCCCTTTGCCTCCTTCCTTTTGTGCCTCTTGGGCCTGAGGTTGGGGTAATCGCATTTCCTGCATTTTTCCGCACCCATCGGGTTGCGGGACTTGCACTTCTTGCATATCATTATCCCCATTATAGCTTTTTCAGCAATCGGAAATTTCGCCATATGAACACCTTGTAATCCGTAGTAAAAAGGAGAACAATTTATGGGGAAGCGGTTTTATATGGCTTATGATTTGGCCCTTCCGACGCGCTTTACAACCCCGGAATAAGCGTCCACGGAAACAAAATCGCCGTCCCTGAAGATTTTCGTCGCGTGCTTGGTGCCTACAACGCAGGGAATCCCGTATTCCCGGCTGATTATCGCCGCATGGCTCGTGATGCCGCCATCATCGGTGATGATCGCAGCCGATTTTGCCATGTAGGGCGTGTAGGAGGGGAATGTGTACTTGGCAACGAAAACCTCGCCTTCCCTGAACTTTTTCAAATCATCGGTGTGCCTGATGATCCTTGCCTTCCCTTCAACATTGCCCTTGCATGCGGGCATGCCTTTAACTTCGTCGAAATTCCGGATGCTTTCGAGCCGTTTGTCGATTCTTTGAATTTCTTCCCACTCATAAAGCACTTCGATTTTCTTGTTGTAGAAGTAATAAAGCGCCTTGTTCTGGGAGCGAAGTTTCAACTCCGCCGAGGGAGGCAATTTTCCTTCCTTTAAAAATCCGATTGCTTCGGAAGTCGAAAGATTGCAGGAATCCTTCAGGCTGATTTTTCCACTCTCTTCTGCAATGTAGGCATAAAAGCCCCTAAGGAGGAACATCAGCCGCTTCCACGTATCGATCCTCTCGGTTTTCAGGTATGCGTACTTGTGCACTATCCCGACCTTCCTTTTTAGCGCCTCATCCCCGATCGTCCCCGCCAGCCTCTCGAAATTTTCCCCATTCTCCCTCATTTTCCCAATTCCGGCTTCCAGGCTTTCTTCCTTGAATTCGGCTTTCATGCGCTCGAATTCCTTCACGGAATACGGTTCGTCGCACGGATTGTACACGTTGAGCCAGCCGTATTTTTCAGACAGCTTCTTTGCGCTTGTGCCCCGCAGCTCCATCTTCATTTTCTGGTACTCGATCGGTTCGTCCAGAGCGATTATTTTATCTATGCTTTCGGGCATTTTCTTGTGGATTTCCGGCTCGATGCAGTAAATCACTGCCCATGGCGAGAAAAGGAACTGGCAGAATTCGTATGCAGCCTGATTGAAATCCGAATATTTTATTAAAATGTCCTGCCCGCCGCCTGTTCTTACGGATTGCGCCAATTTTTCCGCCTTTTCAATGGCCGCCTTCTTCAACACCGGATACCTAGCCAGATGCTCCTCCCATTCATCCTGCAGGAATTTCGCGTATTCCGACCAGACCCGCAGGGTTGATTTTTCCTCGACGTAGAACTCGTACGCCTTCTGATGGGGCATGTCGATGTAGCCTCTCGTTCCGTGATCGACAAGCCAGTAGATGTACAGCTGGTCACGGGAGAGGGTGTTCTCCCTCGAGGCGAATTTGAAGAAGCTGGAGTTCGAGGATGGATCGAGCCGCTTGACTGTACAGGTAGAATAAGGAGTAAACTTCCCAGACCACATAACTATCAGACAACTTAATCCTTATCCTTTAATTACCCAAGCCCCCGGCGAGATTCGCACTCGCGACCTTTTCCTTACCAAGGAAACGCTCTACTACTGAGCTACGGAGGCCAACCTTTTTCTTTCTTTGCGAAAAGAAACCGAAAAGACCTCGGTCTTTGCGGCCACGAAGACTTAAAAAGTCTTCTCGGAAGCCCTGCGGAAAAAGAAAGACGCATTTTCTAATTAGTTTAGTAGCAAAAACAATAAAAGGGGGGATAGAGGCGACACGAGTAAGGGGGTCTCCCCCTTGGAGGTGTCCTGCAGCTACGGAGGCCAAACTTTTAGCTAAGTTTGATCAAAACTATATTTCTGGCAAACAAGGCTAAAATTACAGTAATCAAGGATTTTAAACGGTTTGGGGGGTAATAGTAACGATCCTCCATGGCTTTTTCAGAATTCCAAAAGGAAACATGGCTCAAGAACTGGGTGGGAAACTGGGGGATGCTTTTCCTCTCATGGTATGGCAGCATCTATACCCGCACATACGAGGAGAGCCTTGGCAAACGGATGCACAATGCCCTTTTTTGCTATGAAAGGGCTGCGGCGACCAATTATCTCGCAAAATCCGAACTTAATGAACTATGCACATATCTTTCAAAAAAATTGGCTTCCGATGAAAAAGTCGCCGATGAGTGGTGCTCGGATCTTAGGGCCCGAACCGACCGGATGATGGGTTTGCTTGGCCACCTGGAGAGGAAGGCCGATTTTGGCCTTCGGGACCTTATTGATCTCTCCGAATGCATGCATGCGCAAAACCCGCCCAATTTTGCGATCAAGAAGGTTGCGGACTATTTGCCGCCCGAGCTGCTAAACAAACACCTGCATGATTTCAAGGAGGCGAGGCTTTATTGCGAGCCGGTTTACAACCGTACCGAGGCGGTAATCTCCAAATGGAATAAATTAATTGGGAAACGGGAAAAAATCCCATCGGAATTGATACGCTGCATGATTCACGAGGAGATGGTCAAATACCTTGCAGAAGGGGCTTTGCCTGGAAAAAAAATACTGTTGGAAAGGGACCGGGGCAGCATGATGTGGTATTCAAATGGGAATGTGAAAATTTTTACCGGCATTGGGGCAATAAAAATCAGGGGGATATTAACCAAACCCTCAAAATCAGAGGAGGTCACCGGCATGGCCGCCTATACCGGCAAGGCTACCGGGATCGCCAGAATAATATTCGATCCCCTGAAGGTAAAGCGCTTCAATCCGGGCGATGTCCTGATCACCGGGATGACCCGGCCGGAATTCCTTCCGCTGATGAAAAAATCAAGCGCATTTGTCACGGACGCAGGCGGGATGCTCTGCCATGCCGCCATTGTTGCAAGGGAGCTCATGAAGCCCTGCATCGTCGGGACTGAAAATGCAACGAAGGTTTTCAAGGATGGGGATAGGGTTGAAGTTGATGCGGCCAATGGGGTTGTCCGAAAGATGAAGTGAGCCCCTATTTTTTCCAGTCATATATTTAAGCGTTGGAGCCGCCAAGACCATATTCTTAAAAGCGCGATCATCCCCAATATTTGGAATTCTAATTAAGTTGGGAGGGATGGAGGATGAAGGGAACTGCAAAAGGAAGGGCTGAAAAAAAATCCGAAGAATTCCGGATCAGCAGCAGGCTTAGGCAGCACGAAAAGGTGCTGGCGCAAAGGAAAAAGCGCTCGCTGATCTCAAGCGTGATCCTCGGAGGCCAGGATGGAATTGTTAATGTGCTCGGAGTTTTGCTGGCAGTCGCATTCGCAACAAACAATCCCATTGTCGTGATTATCGCCGGCGTTGCGGCAGCAGCTACGGAAAGCATTTCCATGTTGGCGGTCGCATACACGAGCGCGCGCGCGGAGGAGGATTATTACAAGGGCGAAGAGGAAAGGGAAGCGCACGAAATCGATGAAATTCCCGAGATCGAGCGGGAGGAAGTGAGGCGCATTTATTACGAGAAGGGCTTCCGCGGGGAACAGCTTGAAAGTATCGTCCGGACCATCACGAGCAACAAGGACACCTGGACGGAGGTGATGATGCGCGAGGAACTGGAAATGGAAAAGGTGGATTTGGGGTTTGCCAAAAAGAAATCCTTGATTGTGGGCCTATCCGTAATTTCCGGCTCGATTTTCCCGTTAATTCCGTTCATCCTTGCGTTGCCCCAGCTTGGCAGCATTCTTCCTGTTGTGGAGGCCGCGTACCTTGCCGCAGCCTCATCGATATCCGCACTGTTTTTGGCCGGATTCTTCAAGGCGAAGCTGACCACGGGCACGCCATGGAAGAGCGGCCTGGAGATGGCATCGGTGGGCGCCGGCGCATGCGCCTTGAGCTACGCCGTCGGAGTAATCATGAGGGCGACTTTCGGTACAGTATGATTTTATCTCGCCGGCTATTTGAATCGGTCAAAAATTCGTGAGACATATGCTCCTTTCAAAGCAAGAAATCCTGGATAGAATCGAGAAGCACAAACTGATCTCCAATTTCATCGATTTGCAAGAGCAGCTCCAGCCAGCAGGATTCGATTTGACTGTTGAGAAGATCTTCAGGTTCAAATCAGCTGGCGCGTTCGATTTCGACAACAAGGAAAGGAAGATGAGTGAAACTGAAGAATTGGAATGGGATAAGGATGATTGGCTCGCATTAACGCCTGGAATCTACAAAATCCGCTTCAACGAGGAGGTGAAAATCCCGAATGATATCGCCGGGATCAACATTCTCCGCTCCTCCCTGATGCGCTCCGGATGCCTTATGCACCACGGCTTCTGGGATCCTGGCTACCATGGAAAGGGCGAAACTGCGATCCTTGTTGCAAACGAGCACGGCCTGAAATTGAAGAGGAATGCGAAAGTGACCCAGCTCACATTCCACAAATTGAGCGAGGAAACAAGCGAGGGCTATATGGGCGTTCACCATAAGGAACATATCGCGGATGCCGGAATCCACCATGGGGAAAACGCAAGGTTATAGAGCTTTATCGGCCACTAGTTTGCTTATGAGCCAAAGATCCGAAAATTCCGGAAAAAAACCTAGAAGACCAGATGAATATGCAAGTGCAATTATACCCCTGCCTGGCAAGGGCCCCCCCGTAGATCCGCTGGAGAGATTCCGGCCTCAATATGTTCCCAGATATGCAAACGGGCCGCCGAGGAAAGAAGCAAAGCCCCCTGAGAAAGAACAACCTGATTCTAGTGGGGATGGGCCGCGGGCTTATCGCAGTGGGCTTCCAAAAAGCGATTCGCCGCTTTTGTCGATCAATAACCTCAAGGGGAAACGCATTTCCACAAAAGGAAACCAGAAATACCTCGATGATGCGAATGCAGCAATCGGCCTGATCAACGATAAATTGCGCGAGAATCCGGAATTCCTAGAGCCGCTCGAAAATCATCCCGTTCATTTTGATGTTGTTAAAAAATTTGGCGGGTTTGGCGGAATAACAAAAATGGGGGGCTCGACAATAGCGCGCCGGATGAGAGTATCCCGTAATGCTGTTTTGACCATGGTCGTCCAGGCCGCCAGCTGGCTGGGCGCGTATCCTGAACTTGAACCTTTCATTACAAAATTTGGCCCCTCTCCAATAGAGCTGAGTCACCGGGACCGGATAATCCATTATGGGATTAAGGCCGCGCTCGATCGCAGCCCCGATTTAAGGGAGCTGCTAACGGAGAGCGACCACGGCCTAATTGTCGATCTCAGGTTCGGTGTCAACGGAAAAGTTAGGACAAAACCGGAACTCCAAAGGCAATTCCGTCTCAAGCCATCCGCCATGAGCATGCTTGTCAAAAGAAGGCTCGAAAGATTCGACATCATTACCTGAAAGGCCTCGTGTTCCTTCGTAATTTGAAGATGCTGCTGCTTAACCCGGCTGAGGAGAAAATCCGGTCATACACTATTTCGAGCTCCTTCGGATCAAGTGCTGCGCGCAAATCCGCCTCGATCAAAACCGCAGGATACGCGTATTGCGAATTATGCTTGCTCAGGGAATAGATGATTGAGCACATTTTTTCGATATCCTTGCCATCATTCTTCGGAAGCAGAAAGTCAATCCTGAGCGGCCGGTCGTATTTCACCGCCTTCAGGTAAAATGAGGAGATCCTTTCGGCATGCTCCTTGAAATCCCGCAGGATCGGATGCTCTGTGATGCTTGCATATTTGAAAACAAATGTGCGTTCTTTCTCTGCTAAAAAGTTGAATAGAAATGAGGAATCATTGGTTTTTTTTAGCACTGCACTTTCCGCAGCATTCAGGTTCAGGTGCTTATCTATCAGATTGAGAAACTGCTTTCCCCTCGAGTCCTTGATTATGCCCGCAAGGAAGCAGTTCTTGTGCTCCGCAACAACGAACAATTGCAGGTATTTCCGGATCAGATTCTCATAATGCAAATACACTTCGCTCTCTTTCGCAGGTTTATCTGAAACCTGCGGCACAATCGAACCATCCAGGAAAAGCGCCTGCGGCTCGTATTTCTCAATCACTGCTACTGCGGTTTCAATCTCCTTTTCCAGCCTCGCGATGTTCCTGAACCAGATCGCCTCATGCGCATCCAAAGCTGTTGGGGTGCTGATCTCGTAATCCGGAAATGTTGAGGGGAAATAGTGGTGTTTTTTCAGCTTTGAATCCTCATACTCGAAAACCACTCCTGCGGCGCGTGTGAGCACCAAATCAATGGAATGAAGCTCTTCAGCAAGCAAGCCCCCGTCAACTGCTGCAATTTTGCCGTTTACCTCCGCATCCTCGACCTTCTTCACCAATGTGTTCTCCAGCGATTCCTTGAAGTGGATTTCTGGATTTTCCTGCCGGAGCCTTTTTGAAATCTCCAGCTGCTTGCTCTCGCTGTTTTTTATCTGCAGGATGGCCTCCCTGATTGCGTTTTCATTGATCATGATAAATAATCATCTGCTTGGCTTGTAGGAATATACTATTTTGTGCGTTTTAGCATTAGGCGGCTCCCTCTCCTCGAATTTTCGCTCCTTTATCGAGATTATCTTGGGCTTTTTTATCATAAAATCACCTAAATACTAAAAATCTATTCTTGGAGGCAGCTTGAATGCGGCTGCCAATCGCGCAATTCCAGACACGACGTCGCTTTTTTTTACTCTAAATTCATTTGCAAGGGCCTTAATCGAATCGGCGCCTACATCCCCCAATAGGGGCAGCCTCCGTTCCAAAAAAAGGTCGAGTTCGGCTTTTTTCCGGATTTTGGGGTTCGTACGTATTGTAAAAACAGTCATGAATCGGGTTTGGCGGGGCCTTCTCCCTACAGGAGGGCCTCCCCTTATATGCACTATTTTTTGCTCAACATCTGCACCATATATTTTCGCTATTGCCTTGAGTGATGGTTTAACCCAGCCCGGCTCTATTATTGTTCGGGAAAATATCAACTTAATCCCTTCGCGATTAATCAAACCCATCCTAATCAGGCTATTTACCCCGTAATCTCCGCGGATTATGGGAAACGGCTCGTAACTTACAGACCAATCGTAATATGTAGGCACTATGGCCCCGGTTTCCCCTGCAGCCTGGAATATTCGCCTTATTTTGCCCGGATTCGACTTTAAGCGAGCTACAATATCTTTTGAAATGTCGGAGGCATCGACTCGTGCACCAAGGTCCGCGAGTTTTTGTGCCCATTCACCGGAATATGCGGAAAAATAATGTATCCTGTCATTCGCAGTTAAGCCAATTAATCTCAATAATTTTTGATCTGTAGGAATGAATTCGTGCCTCTTCCCCGAGTAGCGCCCTTTCCTGCTTTCTGCAAGGGAACGGGAGGCGGAAGCATACGCCGCATTTTGGATTTTTATTTCCCCCATTTTATCGCCCCATTATTCTCGGCCTGCCCGGCTTCTCAATCTCCTCGAATTTCATGCCCATCAGCTCCGGATGGAAGTAGAAGTATTCGCCGGCCTCCATATTCAAGGGGGATTTCACGTTCGGGTGAAGGAGCATGTGCTCAATTGCCTTCACCAGCGAGAGCAGCGTTTGCGACGCGGCCCATTCGTTCAGCAGGTGGATGCACACCTTGCCGTTGCGGTCGTTGATGTTGGGGTGGAAAATCGGGGTGAGCCAGACCACCTCGAAGCCTCCGGCATAAGGATATGAACGGTTAATCGTGATGCGGAATTTATGATCGAAGCGGGGCGAGACATTCGAGCCGGTTTTTTGGTAAGCTTTCACATTCAGTGAAATTTCAAATTGCTGAAGATCCGGGCTTGCACTGACCCTGTATTTGCTTTTTTTCAGTTCTTCGCTCTCAGCCTGCAGCCTCCTGCGAAAAACCGCTTCCGGAAGGGTTGGCATATGATCACTCATTTAAATTGGCGGTGAAGGAATAAAAAACGGCTTGCACGGAAGGTATTTTAATTTCGACTAACATAAGCAATGGCTCAGATCGTAACTTCGTATCATCAAAACGCCCGTCAGGCGCTTTTCAGGAAGTCCTTTATCATCATCGCCATTGCTTTCCTCGAATGAGGGAAAAGCACTGAGCGGCGATTAATCGATAAATTGGCTTTCCTGAATTCTTTTTCTTATTTCTGCTGCTGGAGCCATCTAAACACCTCTTAAGCCTCCAGCCACAGCACAAAATAGGCAGCATGGTTAATAATTGAAATTAGGGGTCGTTTCGGGTGTTATCCATTTGCTATATTTTGAACTTTCATATGAACGAAGGATAATATCGCAACGACGAGGAAAATTCCGGTAATCATGCCTAAAATTGCGGTTTTCGCCGCTTTTATGTTGTCGAATTTATGCACTTCCTTTACAGCTAGCACTAAAACGTATCCGTAATGGATCAATGGCAAAATAGCGAGCAATGCGACTACGGGCCTTATCAAGCTAA
>JAZDKC010000047.1:0-26359 GCA_043803465.1 Microcaldota archaeon | reverse complement strand
GCCGCAATTTCCGCATAGCACTCGTTCCTCATGCTTTCCCGGTTCACATACTCGCAAAGTGCGGAATAATTTTTGGATTTTCCAAGTAAGGATATGCAGGAGTCCGCAACCTCCCCCTTCCTGTAGCATAGCGAGAGCTGTTTTCCCAGATCCCCGAAAGCGGCATAGCAGCCAATTTGCGTTTCATTGATTTCCACCTCTGCGCAAAGGGTTACATTCGCAGTTGTGTTCGCGATTGCGGAAAAGCACTCATCCTTCAAATCAGTTTGAATTATCCTCAAGCATCCGGTGTGGTTGCCGAGCAATTTCGAGATGTTCAGGAAACAAGCATCCCTTTCAAGCACTCCCTTCACATCCTCGCAGCCTTTCCTCAAATTAGCCGGCAGGGTGATATTTTTTTCAGCATTTGCGGTTTTCGTGAGGTTTCCATCTATGCCTTGGGGCGGTGAAACGCACCCGAAAATCAGTATTCCGAGCAGAAAAAGGGTGAACGCCAATTTTTTCATCTTCCATTCCTTTTAGAGGAGCTTCAATTTGCCGGTAATCGCATCCACTTTCTTCTCCTCATCCGGCCCCACCACCAATGCGGTTGTTGTGCCTGCTTCTATTTGCGTATGCCCTGCATCCTTGATCAGTATCGCCACAAGCCCCATGGATTTCGCCTTCTTGAATAGGCCCAGAAGATCCTTCTCCCCCTTTACTTTAAGCACTATTTTTTTTTGGCCCTCGCGCCACCATTCCTCGGATTTCTCGGGCGAATGCAGTGCGGTCTCAATATACCCCTCGACGGATGCATGCGATGCCTGCGCTGCCACCTTGCCCTTGCCCATCCCCAAATCCGATCTTATCACTATTGCCTGTTTCAACATGTTCCTCACGCATAAACAACTGCGGCACACCACTTTAATTTATCTGTAGGTGCTGCTTTCGCCTTTAATGTACTTCGATGCCTTCTCCTTGTCGATTTCGACTCCCTCCTTCCCAAAATATTTCAATATGTGCATAAGGTCTTTTTGCAAGAACTCTTCGGCCTGCGGGTGGTGCGTCAGCACTGCTTGCCCCACATCTATAATGAACGGCTCGCCCTTGTGGATGATGACATTATATTCGCTCAGGTCCACATGCACGATCCTGGCCCGGTTCATTTTTTTCATGTCGGATAATATCGCCGAAAGCGTTTTTTCCGCGTCCTCCAGCACCACATCCTTGAGCAATGCGGAAGGCATCCCGCCCTCGCCTAGGAATTCCATTACGACTATATTGTCCCTTTGCTTGACGGGTTTTGGGACATGCACTCCGCCTTCCTCGAGGATCTTCAGGTTCGCATATTCCTTCCTTGCAAACGTCCTGACCAACGCACGCTTATTCTTCGGAACATCAAACCGCTTGTCGCCTTCCATATACTGCACGCGCTTTTGGAATGAAGGCCCCTCGTACTTGAAGATTTTCACCGCCAGGTATTCCTTTCCTTCCCCGGCCTCCCTTGTTGCCCGATACACCGCCGCTTCCTTGCCGTGCTGGATCGGGAAATCAAGCGAGGAAAAAACGCGGTTGCTTATCAGGAATTTCAATGTCCGGATTGTGGGATCGTCAAATGCGCGCTCAGAAAATTTATGCTGGCGCTCCGTGAGCATCTTCACATCCCTATCGGGCCGTTTGCGTGTTGAAAGTTTTGAAGCCATTTGATACATCCTCCAAATCTCATATTCTGATATGCACCATGCTGTCGTAATCCGCCTTCATCCTAAGGGCATCGTTTTCAATTTCGGGGCTTTCGCAAATTATCGTCCCGATGCAGTGCTTATCCATCAATTCTTCGGCGAGCAGTTGGTAGTCGGGCGATTTGCTGGAGATTGGCAGGTGGCTCCTCTCTCCCTTTTCGGAGTATGCAATTCCCTCGAAGTGGATGTGCAGCTCTTGCAGGTATCCCTTTCCGAAGCGCCCCACCTCCTCCATGATGCGCATGAAATCCTCCCTCCTTTTCAATCCGCCGTTGGTCCTTGCATGCAGGTGCCCGAAATCAATGCACGGATTCACTTTCCGGATCCCAAATGCGTTTGCGAGTGAGAAATTCTCCTCAATGGTCCCGAATTGCGACACCTTGCCCATGGTCTCGGGCGCAAGAACCACATTTTCGATTTTCCGTTCCTCAAGTTCATCCAATATGAGCCCGACCTGCTGCTCCAGCTCCTCATATGCGCGTTTTTTCTCAATTTTGCCATAAAACGCGGGGTGGAAAACTATCCTTCTTGCCCCTGCAATGCCCCCAATTTTGCAGCTCTCGATGATTCTTATCCTGCTCGCGTCCCTCTTGTATTTGTCCTCCGAGAGGAGGTTGATATAATACGGCGCGTGGACTGAAAGGGAAATGCCCAGCCTGCCCGCGAGCGAGCCCACCTGCTTTGCCATCCCCTCCTTCATCCTCACTCCTTGCACGAACTCCATTTCGAATGCCTGCAGTTTCAAGTGGTGCACGCATTCGATCCCCTCCAATGTGCCGCCATTGCATCTCAAGGGCACCCCTGCGGTCCCGAAAATCATCGCCATACCATGCTTAACCACTGGCGATTTAATAAAAATGCGCATCTGCCTCCAAAAGGATGCCTATTAAATTTTTCCAGTGCAATTGTTATACGGTGTTCATATGGTTTCGATTACCTATTTGGGGCATTCCGCATTTGAGGCTAGATTCGGCAACAAAACCGTGCTGATTGACCCGTGGCTTAACCCCCGGCCTAAAGAGGGGAGGCTCATTCCTCCGGCATATGCCGCCGAGCAGGTAAAAAACGCGGATTTGATGCTGATAACCCACGAGCATTTCGACCATTTCGACCCGATTGATGTGAAGCGCATATACGAGAAGACCTTTGCACACGTTGTTGCGCCTGAAAATGTGTTTGATCAAGTGGAAATCCCCGAAAGCCGGAAGGTAGTTGCATACCTGGGGGACGAGTTCAATTACCAAGGTTTCGACATCAAAGTTGTCGAGGCCAAGCATCCGCAGAGCCAAAATGCGGTTGGATATATTATTTCGGATGGAAAAGAAAGCATATACCATGCCGGCGACACGTACGATTTCTACGGTTTGAGCAAAATCCAGGCCGATGTTGCATTGATCCCAATCGGAGGCACCTATACGATGGATGTGATTGGCGCCCTCTCCGCAATCAAGAAGCTTCGGGTTTCTCATATCATTCCGATGCATTACAATACTTTCGACAACATCCGGGCCGATCCGTACGAGTTTGCGCGCAAGGCTGCAAAGGAGACAAAGGCGCCCGTGCATGTGCTGAACATTGGCGAGACCTTCCAAACCTGAATTCCTAAAAATGGAAATCCCACGGATCCTTCTTCTTATTCCCTTTCTGGAAGCTCATCAGCCAGACCGCGATTACTATTATAACCGCAAAGATTACCGCACTCTGTGAATCCACGAAATCCGCCATAATTCAGGTACTCTCATTATCTATTTAAACCCGAAGCGTCTGTTTTATTCATGCCTCAGCAAATGCCGAAGGGAATAAGGAAAGAGGATGGAAAGCAGGAGCCACTTAAGGCGCTGCCGCCATATAAGGATCCAAATAGGCATTGGATCATCATAAGCGTTGCAATCGCCCTGATTGTGGTAATCTTTCTAATCTACACGCAATTGCCTAAAACCGCAACAACTGGGCCGGAGCAGGTCCCCATATCGACGCCGTGGCCGTCTGTTGCAACCAGCACGCCCACAAAAGCGCCGCTGCCGAGCCCAACTGAAGGGCCCTTGCCTACGATTGTACCAAAAGAAATCATCAAGTGCGGTGATGTGGCAAAGAGCATCACGCTTCAAAACGATCTGATGTCTGTTGGCACGTGCCTCACCGTCAAAAAGGAAGGCATCACCATCGATTGCAACCGGTATAAGATCGAAGGCAAGCTAAACGCGTCTTCAGTTGGAATATTTTCAGAGTTCCCAAATACCGCAATCAAGAATTGCTACATAGATAATTATGAGATCGGCATCCGCCTCAAGAACGCAGATGGCAGTTCCATAGAGGAAACGACCCTTGCAGACAATATCGGCAACGCATTGATAGAGAACAGCAAGCGCCTGCTGATCCGCAAGAACAACGTCTACAACGGCTCTCAGGGCGGGCTGATATTCACCGGTTTGATGGACAGCACGCTCGAGGGGAACTTCATTGACAATAACAGGAAGTTCGGCATTCAATTGACTAGCTCCAAAGGAAACACGATCAAATCGAACATGATTTACCGCAATCAGCTAGGAATACTGCTATCCGCTTCTGCCAATAACATTATCGATTCAAATAATGTCAGCTACAATACCGGAGGCATCAGGCTCGCGGAGGCATCAAATGAAAACACCGTCTCCAACAATTTCGTTTCGAACAACAAGGGATTGGGTTACCATTCGATTTATTCGATTTCCAACCGCATAGAGAACAACAAGATCGTGAACAACGAATACGGCATCAATATTTACGACGGCCGTTCCTCTTTAGTTAACAATTATGTCTGCGGGAATACGATTGAGGACATCGAATGCAAGAATGCGCAGGATGCGGGCGGAAATACCTGCTTCCTGAGAGCTACTACGTGCCAGTTCAACTGTGTAATGCCATGCCCATAAGCGAAGACGATGATACTGTTCCCCAGAAGATAGAAAACGGGCAGGGCGTGGTGTGTGACATCTGCGGTTCCCCGATGCGCCCTGTTGGCGGCTGCTGGTTCTGCCAGAACTGCGGCCAGAAGAAGTGCAATACGGACCTCACATAGCCCCCCCAAGCGTATTATTTATCTTCCTAATTTAAGATTATGGGTGGCCTATATCCATGAAGACTTATGTTCCCGCGATTCAATTGCGGGGTGAAGTTATTTACCCCGGCCCGAAAGCCGATCACACCCCATTCAAGTTGAAATACGGGCCCGACGGGAAAATCGCGGTTGCACTATTCGCCCCTCCGGATCCGGAATTGCATAATGCAAAACGCCTCCTAGTAATGCCCGGCGAGGGCCGTGCGGGAGTCATTCCTGAAAAAGTCCGACACATAGTCGAATTAGGCGGCAGGGCGCATTTCCTTGAAACACTCGGGCTCAAGGGAATAGGCTTACTGATTGATATTGGGGGGATAAAAGCGTATTCTATTCATCCGCGGATTGCAACTTTTCAGGATGACCTCGGGGTCATGAGT
The DNA here is from genome assembly GCA_043803465.1 of Microcaldota archaeon. GTDB lineage: Archaea > Micrarchaeota > Micrarchaeia > Norongarragalinales > SBBD01 > JACRGC01. The sequence continues at coordinate 21,164 of JAZDKC010000047.1, read as the reverse complement.
TTGAGACGCGCCCACCAAAATTTGGAAATAGCTAGGCAGTTATCGTCGATGGGTGTACGCACAGAAATACCCGAATTTATCATTCGTTTGCATGAAATACCCGTGATTAAAAACAAGGGCGAAAAACCAACCATTCTTTCCATCAATGATGCGCGCAAACACGGATTGATAAGCGGGGAGGCAGAACCCGTAATTTATGGCCGCGGATTGGGTGTTCCATACCGGGTGAATCACCTATGGCTCAAAGGCCCAAACAATGAGGAGAAAAGGGAAATGCTGCGTGAAACCTTCAAATTCCTCAACAGGGAAGAAAAATACTATGCAAAAAAGAACAAGGGTGCGCCGGCAACCTTCAACGAAACTGATCCGCATGGATATATCGAGTGGTTCGCGCGGACTCTTGCCCGGAACCTGTCAAATATGCATTCCAAACGCATGGCGCATAACAATATCCGGCCCTTTACTTCGGGTTTTGGCGGTTTGGCTTTCGAAGACCCATCGAACATTTGGCTTGATTGCAGGCTTGCGGACTTAGGCTCAGTTATAGTGCCGGGAGATGCGGCTGATTTCGACAAAGGCAAGCAAAAAGACCTGAAGGACGCTAGGGCGCTTATTGGGAAATTCTCCTCTGAAGTGTTGAAAGTCTTCAAAGGAAGGAGATGGCTGCCCGGGAAGTATTCCAGCTGGGAAGCTTATTACGGCCGGCTTTTTGACGATGTCTATGCGGGAAAAGCCCGGAAAGCCGAATCGGAAACTGGATTTTCCAACTTATTAAGAAAAATTGGATTGCGCAAATAAACTCGTTATCCGCCCCGCTTTCCCCAAATTGCGGCCAGAAGAAGTGCAATGCCGACTTGACTTAAGGGCCGGCCAAGGAGCCGGGTTTTTTAAGGTTTGAAAGTTAGAAAAATAAAAAAAGGGGGAATTATGCGTTCATGCAATTTCCGGATCCCCTTCCAATCCCGCGGCCAATGCCGTTTCCATTGCCCGATCCGTTTTTCATCCCGTTCCCGAAATTGAAACCCGAATCGGAGAGCTGCTGCCTGATTTCATTTGCCTTTGCAGCATCCCCGCCTTGGATCGCATTATGAAGCTGCGATTTTTGCGAAAATGCCTCAGGGGTCAATGCATCAAACATCCTCCCGCCAAACCCGTAACTTTCGTGCAGTTCATTGGCTACGGCATAGTTGTTGTCAGCTATCGCCTTTTGGAACTGCGCAAGTTCGGCAGGGTACTGGCTTGCCGCCTGCATTCCCATCCCGATGGACCTTCCAGCCCGTAGGGACGCATCTGCGTTATTTGCATTGCCTTTTCCATATCCAGTGCCCATCGGCGAGGCCGCATAAGCGACTCCGACGATTGCAAGGAGCAAAATGCCTGCAAATCCTATTTCTTTCCACATAACAAATCACCTACAGTAAGGACGCCGAATCGGGTATATAGGCTTTTTAGGGAATCCTTCCCATATCCCTTCCAAATTCGACCCTTATTGCTCGGAAATCCAGGCAAGAATCAGCAGTGCAAGGCCGGTAAATATCATGGATGCGAATGCAAAAGGCCCGCCTCCGCCGGGTCCCAGTCGGATACCTAGATTGAACAACACTATTGGGTTGGAGACGAATGCATAGAATGAGAACACCAATAGGAATGCGAGTATTCCGAGGGTGAATTTTGATTGCAATTCGAGGTAATCCTTCAGGTATACATAGAAAAGATAGGCAATCAGTAGGAGGTTTGCAAAGGATGCGAATATTCTTGCAGTGAACCATTCATCATTCTGCATCATCATCCCCCTGGGAATTAACATTGCGGAGATGTAAACCATTAGCAGGGAAACGAGCATCATTGCGATAGTGCCGGCAATCGCCTTCAATGCAAAATCCGCCTTTTTCCTTGTTCTTCCATTTTTCATATAGATGCACCCTTGAACAGATCCGAAATGAATTTCCAATCCTTTTCGGTTTCCTCCGAAAGGAAATAAACGCTTCCGTAGCCCTTGCCTTGCACCTCCACCAGATGATTGTCGTATAGGATGCGCAGATGGTGCTGGACTGTTTTGTAGTCGACTTTGAGGTTTAGCGCAAGTTGGCGGTGATTCTTTGGAGTCTCCTTAAGCACTTTTAACACGGCAAAACGCATCGGGCCCCCCCGTGATCCCGCAAAAAGCCAATAGAGAAGCCGTTTCCACGAATCCATCGGAACCGGTATGGCTAGGCCGGGAGGAAATTTAAATTGATTGTAAATGTCTAGGTATTCTGTTCCATGGCATTCCATTTAAGGACATGATCGGAAAGGAAACACACTCTAACCCGGGAACCTTTTTTTATGCCCGGGCCATAAGCTTCATAAGTATTTTAAGCGGGACCGTTTTTAGTTTTCCATGCTTTTATCCGACGCAGCGTTTCCCCTCTTGCTCGCACTTGCCGCAGGCTTGTGCACCGCACTTGGCGCAGCACTCGTCTTGCTCTTTGGCCGCTTCACGCATCGCGGCCTCGCGTTCGCACTCGGCCTTAGCGCCGGCGCAATGATCTACGTTTCATTCGTTGAACTCTTGGGTTCCGCCATTGCGTCCGCGGGTTTCATTGCAGCAAATGTGGCTTTCTTCGGCGGAATGCTCGTAATAGCCCTAATTGATTTCTTCGTGCCCCATGCGTACATATGCGAGCGGGTCGGCGTGAATGCGAGCCCTTGCGAATCGCACGCAAGCGCAAACCTTGGTTGGGCTGGGGGCGCATTGAATGGCCGTGGCGAAAGGCGGGGACGCGGCCGAGGTGGTCCGGGTTTCGGGCGGGGGCTGAGGCAGCAAAAACTCATGCTTGCAGGCGTTTTTACGGCAATTGGGATCGCAATCCACAATTTTCCGGAAGGCTTGACGGTTTTTCTCGGCGCGACGAGCAGTGCCGGCCTTGGCTTGGCTTTGGCATTTGCGATTGCAATCCATAACATTCCCGAAGGAATCGCGATAGCCATGCCTGTTTACTGCGCTTCGAAAAGCAAACGCAAGGCCTTCCTGTATTCATTGGCGGCTGGTTTGGCGGAGCCATTCGGCGCGTTTCTCGGCTTCCTGTTCCTAATGCCTTACCTGACTCCAGCATTTCTCGCACTCGCGCTTGCATTCGTAGCGGGAATAATGATTTTCATCAGTTTCGACGAGCTTCTCCCATTGTGTTTTGAAAACTGCGAAGGCGGGCACGCCTCGATTATGGGCGTTATAATCGGCATGCTGGTCATGGCACTGAGCTTGCACCTGCTTTGAGTAAAAATGTGGTTCAAGGACTAGTTTTATTTTGCATTTCTATGCACATGGCTAAGGATAAATGCCCACATTTGAATTTGGAAAATAGAACGGAAGCTTTAAATAGCATTATGAATATACATTCATAATAAACAAATTGGGTGGATTAAAATGCCGGGATATGACGGAACAGGACCTTTGGGAAAAGGAAAAAAGAGCGGACGGGGCTTCGGCGCATGCCGCGGGGAAGCTGGCATTGGCGGGCAAAAGGGTTTTGGCGGCGGCCATTGGAGGGGCTTGTGCATTGCCCGTGCAATTACCCGAACCGCGCTTTTAAGTAAGGAGGAGCAAACCGGGATTTTGAACGAACGATTGAAAGAAATAGATGCAGAAAAGAAAGCAATCGAAAGCAAGCTTGACGAATTGAAATAAATAGGCTGATTGCCCATAACCATTGAACGCCAATGCGAATGATCATGGATTCTAGCGCGTACAAAGAGCACGATTAAATGGCAAGACCGAAAAAATGCAGGCAGGTGGAAAAAAGCCCCAGATGCGTGTATTTCAAGCCAGCCGGAATACCCATGCTCAAACTTGAAAAAATAGAGCTGTCGGTTGAGGAAATGGAAGCGATCCGGCTTGCGGACTTTGAGGGGGCGGAACAGGGCAATACCGCAAAAAAAATGAAAATATCCCAGCCGACCTTCTCGAGGATTCTAAAGGAAGGCAGGAGGAAGGTTGCGGAAGCGCTATTCAAGGGAAAGGCAATTAGGATTATTGGAGGGGATTATCATATCGGCAAATCGGAAAAGCACTGCAGATGCCTAAATGAAGTGAAACCATGAAAATTTGCATTCCATCGGAAGATGAAAAGACCGTAAGCGGCGAACTTTTTGAAAAGGCGAAATATTTTGTAATCTTTACCATTAGGGGAAACACGATTGTCGCAAGGAAAAGCATCAGGAACGAACCCCCGGATACCCCATATGGGCTGAGGATGCAGATTTTGAAGAAAATAACTGGATGCACCACAATTATTTGCAAGAATATGTGCATCAGGATGTATAAGCTTCTTCAAAAGAAGGGCATCAAGGTAATTATCACAGACGAAAAAAGCGCACTTGATGCCGCTGAGAATTTCATTGCCTCAAAATTTATAGAAGGAAACGGCATTTCATTTATGAAATAGTTGTGATTCAATGCCTGACGGAACACCAAGAAGTGATGAGGAACGCGGTCAGCGACATGAGGATATTTACGGCGCAGAAAGCCAGCCGCCTGCTCAACGCCAGGGATTGGGGGCATACAGATTCAGTTACATCGGACTGATCGAATCGTTTGCAATTGGCATTATTGTCGGGTTTTTGCTAAGCCATTATTGAGGGAAAAATATGCGCACCATCATTCAATTGGCGATTTTTTCAATGATTATTGGAATGCTATTGCCGTTTACATCCGCGGTGGAATTGAAGGGAGAAGGCGTTTCCATTGATTTTTTCTACGGGGCCGGGTGCCCCCATTGCGGGCGAGTAGAGCCCGTCATTAGCGAGCTTGAAACCAAATACCCGCAAATGACGGTCAGGAGATATGAAATATACCAAAACCGCACGAATTTGCTTTTAATGAACGAGTATTTTGATGCCCACAACATTCCTGAAAATGGGAGGGGTGTGCCGGCCGTTTTCATAAGAGACAAATCCATTGTAGGGGACGCGCCGATCATCGAAAATTTGGAGAGGGAAATTTTGGCGATTGCTTCGGAAACGCCGACAATCCAACCGACCCCAACGGCTAAGCTCAATGAGACAAATACGGGCCCTACTCCTACAATTGAACCATCTGCAACTGTTAAAATCAATACCACATCATCGGAGGACAAGCTGAAATCACTGTCAATAATGACCGTTATTGGAGCCGCCCTTGTAGACTCGATCAACCCCTGTGCAATTGCGGTCCTGTTGATTCTCATGGGCGCTTTGCTCTCAGCCGGGGATAAAAAGAAGGCGCTGATATCGGGAATTGCTTTCACGGCATCGGTCTACATCAGCTACTTCCTGTTCGGGCTTGGGCTGTTTTCCGCATTGCAGATTTCGGGTCTTTCCTATTTATTTTACAAAATTGTGGGGTTGCTCGCGATTTTAATCGGGCTGGCAAACCTCAAGGATTACTTCTGGTATGGCGGCGGCGGTTTCGTCATGGAAATCCCAAGAAGCTGGCGCCCTGCCCTTAAGGGAATGCTCGGTTCGGTCACTTCCCCCATGGGCGCGTTCATGATGGGGTTTGTCGTGTGCCTTTTTGAGCTGCCTTGCACTGGAGGGCCATATATTTTCATATTGGGGCTATTGGCAGAAAAATCGACGATGATGGCGGCAATACCGATATTATTGCTATATAACCTGTTCTTTGTGCTTCCGCTAATAATCATCACACTGCTACTTCATTTTGGGTTTGCAAGCGTGGAGAAGGCAACGCAATGGAAGGATAGCAACCTGAGGGTTCTGCATCTGATCGCAGGGATAGTTATGCTCCTCCTGGGTTTGGTAGTAGTGTTAGGATTGGTTTGATTCAAAATAGGGGAGTCACTTTTGATGGAAATATTTTTCAGTCGGGAAAGCACGCTAATATAAATGCAAATTACATAACGGGTATTATCGGAGAATTTTGAGGTGTTTTTCATGGGAACAACCGGAAAGGCAATTGTCGGAGAGGGAGCTTTGGAAATAGTTGATTTGCTAAACAAAGCACTTGCTGACGAGTGGCTTGCACACTACCAGTATTGGGTAGGTGCACTTGTCGCGAAAGGGCCGATGAGGCCGGATGTGCAAAAGGAACTAAATGAGCATGCGGAGGATGAGAAAAGGCATGCAGGAATGCTGGCGGAAAGGATAATCCAACTTGGCGGAACACCAATCACCAATCCTGCAGAATGGATGAAAAAGACTAATTGCGGTTATGACGAACCGAAGGATCCGCACGTATTGAAACTATTGGCTCAAAACATCAAGGGGGAGCAGTGCGCAATTGGTTTGTATAACAAGATATTGAAGAAAATAATGCTGGAGAAGGATCCCATTACTTACAATATAATCAGGAAGATAATGGAGGATGAGGTGGAGCACGAGCAGGATCTTCAGGATCTGGAGGAAGATATAATGGCTCATTGATCCAATTACCCACTTGTTGTAGTGTTTAACCGACTGATGCAAAATGCGTGTTTAATTGTGGTCACCAATCAGCTGCCAATCTGTAGCTATTCGGCAACACTTGAGAGTGGGTTTTTCCAAGGCGCTGTGCTTCAACATCCTTTGCAAGGCCAAGGCCCTTTTTTATAAAAAATATCGCCTAATTAAATATCGAAAAAATCACGTTTATAACTATTACTGCAAAAGAGACTGCCAGCACCTTGGCGATGCTCGCTAGCACATCCGATTTGCCCATTCTGCCAATGTAGACTCCCAGCAGGACGATCTGGGTTGTTGCTGCCATAAAACCGTAGAAATAGGAATAAGGGAATTTGATGAACAGCATGGGGAAAATCGCCAGGGCAATGCCGAAGAAGGCCGAAAGGCTGTTTATCAGGGAGCGATCCAATGCTTTATGCTTTAATTTTTCCTCCATGGCCGTTGCTCTGAGCGCCCCTCTTTTTAGGCCCATCACACTTTCTATGCGTGCCAATTCCTTGCCTGTCTCTGCCCCTTCGGCTAGGTATGCGCCGGAAAAATTCGATGCGGCAATGCCGATCCCTACGCCCATTGCAAGCCTGAAGATTTCCCTGCCATCGGTGATTCCTGTAAGGTAAGTTGCGCACAAAATGCTAAGCGTCGTTAGGCCTGCATCCATCAGCCCGAGTGTCAAATACCGCGAATATGTAAGGATCCGCCTGATGATTTCAAACATTTTCCCCCACGATGTGCTGTATGGCCTGGATCACTCCGCCAACGTGTGCAATTACCGCCTCAATTTTATTGAAATCAAGGGAGCTCCCGGTTATGCCTACCTTCAGCGTGTCCGTATGCCGCTCAAAATCAACAAGCGAAATTTCAATCCGCTTGACGCCCCGGACCTTTTCAAACGCGCCCATCAGCTCAATTACCTGGAAATCCGACGGTTTTAGTATTTCCAGCGTTATTTCCTTTATTTCCACACCATCGCCTCGATTTTTTTAACCTATTAAATTTTCTCCGGGGTTATCAATTGTTTCAATTATCAGCTCCCTGCGCTGTATTTGGTCGATTTCAGCTTCGAATTGATCGCACGATCTAAGGGCAATTTTCCGCGCAATGGATTCACTTAGGCGCTCCCCCTCAACATACCCTTCGCGCTTGGCCGATTCCAGAATACTATCGGACATCGTTTGCCTCGTATCGAGCATTTTTTTTATCCGTTCTATTCCGGGGTCGTTCCGGTTGGGCATGGCCTTGAAAGCGATGTTTGCAAATGCTTTCGTATACTTGTAAATTTGATCGTCCTCGAATCCAAATTGGGCGGATTTGTATTGCAGGATTTCCTCGACGTATGAATATGGGGGCACATATATTTTTTGGCCCTCGATTTTGAAAGGCTCTTTTATCCCGATATCGGACACGGTTACCTCCAGATCGTCGGTCTGGATTTTCCTTAAAAGGTATTTTATCAATAAGCTGGTCCCTATGATATGTGAAGGAAAATTCATGTCCATGCCGCGATATTCGAATGTGCCGACCCGATTTATCCGAAGTGGGCCCCAATTGAACTTGAATGGATGCAATTCATCTACAATGTGAAGATATTTCGGAAAATCATCCTCAACCAATTTCCGCCAAACGTCATAGCGTTTCTGGGTAAGCATGATGAGGTCGGATAGTGTCGAAGCATACCTCGGAAGCCTTCCGAAAATAACCTTGTCCGAATACAGCCCCCTGTAATTTCTTTTCCCCCGGGTAATTTCCATGGCACGGTATAGGAACAGGCGGGAATCCTTTGCAACGTAATTGCCATCAACGAAAGGCGAGGATTCCATGAAATTTGTTGCGGCAGGATCAAGCGCTATTATGATATTGTGGAGATTGAGGAGTTCGCTGCGGTATTTTGATCGGAACAACTGCCTTAAGGTGCTGGTTTTCCGATTGAAAGTCCCATACGGGAGGTTATAATGAAAATGGAAACCTTGAACGTGCCCGGTATTGAAAATGTACTCCTCGGGGCCAATTACGCTTTCGCACATCCTGTAATATTCGTCTGTGCGCGGGATTGGCACGTGTTTTCCCAAATAAGTCCCAAACGGATACATCCTAAGCCCCATGCCCTTTGCAATGTCGATCACTTTGGCCACAGTTTCAAGCCAGATATGCACTCCTTTCCTGACCTCAGCCTTGGCGATGCTGGAAAATTCTATCATATTTTTCGTATAATCCTTATGAACCGGTATCTTCAGATTTGCAGATTGCGCTTTTGAAATCAGTTCGTCTGCCCTCGACGATACGGTGCCATTTTCTTCCAGGAGAAGTAGCTCGGTTTCGAACCCAACCAGATGTTTTTTTAGGCTCCTTTCATTTTCCATTCAAACACCCAACTTTTCAAATACCGCATTGGCCATCATTTCAGGTCCGTTTATTCTACTTTGCAAGAACATCTCGGGATATAGGCCCGGAAATGCATTGACATCAATGACATGCGGTGTGCCATCTTTTGAAGTAATAATATCGACGCCTACCCAGGACATATCGAGCAATTTTGAAACTTTAACTGCGATTTCAAGCTGCAACTCGCTGGGTTCAGCAAGGACCATTTTGCCGCCAATGCTTGCCCTATCCTGCACCTTCCAGCCGCCTTTGAAACTTTCACTTGTCTTGGAATACGAATAGGCGTGCTTTCCGCCAATAATATTTATCCCGATCCAATCCTTGGGATCGTTTGGAATGAACTGCTCAATAAAATGAACACCGGACGGCATGTAATCGGCATAGTCGGAAAGGTCTTCGGGGTTGTCGATTTTGATAATTCCAATTCCATACGATCCCAGCCGAGGCTTGAGAAGCAGGCTTCCCCAATCCGCGACGAGGTTCGAGACATCCTCTGCATTATCCTTTGTGACCAGCGCAAATTTTGGCACATTTAGCCCGTTTTTGGAAAGAATTGTGCTTGTCAGGTATTTGTCCATGGCCAATTCGTAGCCGTGCACGGGATTAATTACCGGGCATATCCTTTCGATGGATTTAAGGATTTCGGCATTGTGTTCGCGGCGGGCATCCTTCCCTATCTCACCAAACCAGATGAACGCGTCGAGGTTTTCAACAGGCGTTCCATCATAGATTGCATGGCCCGATATAATTGCGGATTTTCTAATGTCGTTGAATTCAACAAGATCTGCCCGGGTTTTAAGCTGGTTGATAAATTCGTTCTTAATCTCATCAAGCAGTGCGCCGGGCTGTTCGTAAGATACGGATATCATGCCCTTCCGCGATGGCAGCCAATAGCCCAATCGCAATTTCCTTCCTTCCCCCATTACCTCGCCTCCTTTGTAAGAATATTATCTACACTGGTTTATTATTATTGACCTTGAACAGGAATTATCAATCCTTCTTCAAGTAAGCCGATTTGGTGTTTCCCATCTCGCTCAAGCCGGGGTCGTCCATTATTTCCCGAAGCAGCTTGTTGGCCTTTTTGTTGACTTCGAGGGCGACGAAGATTTTCCGTGTTTGGATGAGGGCGAAAATAATTAACAAGTTCGATAAAATCAGCATGAAGTCATCAAGGAACCCCCTGCCGAGGGGGCCCACGATAAAAAAATAACCGAACTCCTGCCCTATCTTCACAAGAAAGCCGAGTGCGGAAAGCCCGAATGCGATAATTAGCAGCACGAGGGCTTTTTCGATGCGTTTTTCGCCGAGGAATTTATGTGCTTTCAATGCATAGCTAAGCAGGAAAAGCGAAATTGCGAGATTTGTAATATTTACGAATAAATACAGCTCAGATCCATCCATTGTCATATTACCACCTTTATTCCGATATTTTTTTTAAAAAAAATCAACATCAATGGTTTGTAAGAAAATTCAACCCCCTTCTTACCAGCCTTGGCGCCTTTTTGAACATTCCTATCAGTTCCCCAACTGCCCTTGGGGGCTTTATTATTTTTTCCGCTGCAGTCATCTCCTTGAGGACCCTGATTTCATCAAGTGCCAGCCTCGTGATGAGGAAATTGCCCTTGACCTTTTCATGACCGTTCGCGCCCAATTCAGCAGCCCTCTGGGGATTTTTGAGAAGGAATTCAATCTTATCCGCACATTCGGAAATGCTGTTAATGAGGAAGCCGTTTTTTCCGTCATCGATTTGCAGTGGTATCCCGCCGACATTTGAAGCGACAACGGGAGTACCTTTCCATAGTGCTTCACTAATTGTCAGGCCGAAGCCCTCCCTAAGCGATTTTTGGACTATTACCGCAGATTCGCGCTGCAGCGCATTGACAAGCAAGTCGCTATGCATGCTAATTAGCGTGACATTTTTTTCCTTTTCCGCTATTCTGAACACTTGCTTAAAAACTTCCTCGCTCTCAGGGTCATCCGAAGCGTGGCTGCCAAGCAAAACAAGCTGGCATTTGTGCTTCTTTTTCACGCGATCATACGCCTTGATAACCCCGAGTGGATCCTTCCAGGGGTCGAAACGGGATATTTGGGAAATAATTGGCAATTTTCTATCAATCCCATTTTGATCCAAAATCCGATCTATTTCATATGTCTTCATCGGCCTATTTTTTTCCGAGAGTGGATCGATTGCCGGCGGTATTACGTATTGTGGTTTTTTTATATTATTGCCGTATTTCTTATGGGAAACGATGACGGCATCATATTTTGAAATAAACCTGTTAAGATAGTTAAAAACCGGTTTTTGCGGAGTGCTAAGATCTATATGAACCCGCCAAACCCAGGGCTGTTTTTTTTGATAGGTTTCCAGCTCAAGCAGAATTGGCAGTGGTTTCCAAATAGCAGGGGATGTTCTTGGATAGTGGTTTATGAGCGGGAGGGGTTGCGGATCGTCAATTATTACGCAATCAAGCCACTTCAAATTTGAATATTCCGAATTCATTTTGACTGTACTTTCATAAAGTTCTATTTCTTCTGGCGTAAGTGTTTCTTTTTTGCCTTGCAAGGCATTATGAATTTTCTTGGTTATGGTGAAATAATCCCTGGAACCTTTGAGAAGCCGCCATTCTACTGAAATGCCTGCTCCATAAAGCAACGGAAGGTACGAATTTAGCATCTCGGCAACCCCTCCGCCATAGTAAGTGGAATTGACGTGGGCAAAAGATTTGCCTTCAAGACTTGCGGCTTCATCGCGGATTTTTTGAATATGATCGTCTCCAACTATTTGGGCGTATTTTCCTAACTGATCCATTTTTCTACCTCTTTTTCGCTTTGATTATCTTAGAAATCTTAGTTATTAACCTTGTCAATTCTTTAATATCCCTGCAGCTGTATTTTGCCGTGGTTTCCTTCCTGCCAATTGCAACGGTTATGGCCCGCTTGAATTGGCGCACCCTGGCAAATGCCTCCTCATCGGCCTCATCATCGCCGAAATAAAAAAGCAAATTCCGGGCTCCCATCGCCTCAGCAATTTCCTCAAGGATACGGGCTTTTGTCGGGCTTTCTTTGGACAAGACCTCAAGTGCCCGCGCACCCCTATATGCCTTAAAGCCTGCATTTTCAGCTGTTTTTCTTGCCATCAGGGATAACTTTTCGAATTCCCTTCCGGTTGCGCCCCTGAAATGGATGCAAAAGCCTGCTGGCTTGTCCTCGATCCAGGCATGTCGCTCATTTTCAATAATCGCGTTAACCGAATGCTTCAGCGAGACAAGGGAAATCATTTCCGCAAGTGAAAGGGATTTGGTTTTTGTGGGCGTTTCAAGCCCGTGCAGCCCATAAATTTGAAGGTTCCTCAAGAATTTCAGCTTCTCTCTCAGGAATGCGGTATTTCTGCTGCTTATTACGATTATTTTGGAGTCTACTTCGGCCTTTGTCAATGCCAATTGCATTTTCCGGGATACAATTGCATTTCGCGGCATATCCGTAAATTCTGAAAGTGTGCCATCAAAATCAAATGCTAAAATCACATTATGATGAGCTATTATGCGGCCCAAATCCGCGAAAAGGCCATTCATTGAACATTACCTCTGAGTTTGATTGCCTTTTCCAAAAACGATGCGCTCCAATCGAAAACGTTGTTTTCGCTGATTTCCGTTTGCAATTTTTTCATCCTGGCCTGCCGTTCCTCCAATGGCATCTTCAATGCAATATCTATGGCTGCCGATAATTCGGAAATCGAATAGGGATTCACAATCAACGCTTCCTTGAGTTCAAGGGATGATCCGGCGAATTTGCTGAGAATCAAAACCCCGTTCCCATCGATTTTCGAAGATACGTATTCCTTTGCAACTAGGTTCATTCCATCATGGAGGGAGCTGACCATGCATATTTCGGATAGTTTGTACAATGCACGGATATCCTCATCCGAGGCATACCTTATGTCGAGAATGAAGGGTTTCCAGCTGTCGGTCGAATATTTCCAATTGACTTCCTCAACCATCGCTTCAAGTTCTTCCGTTGCGTGCTTGTATTCCTCCAAATGGATGCGCGTGGGGGATGCAATCTGGAGAAAGGTAAGCTGCTCTATGCTTTCCGGATGCTGCTTCAAATATCGATCTACCGCTTTCACTTTTTCAGGAAGGCCCTTGGTATAATCGAGCCTATCCACGCCGGCGATGAAGGTGCCCTTCTTGAGCCCGTATTTTTTCTTTATTTTCTTTACGGCGGAATCATTCAATTCAACAGAGCTCTTGCGGATGCCCTCAAAATCAACACTTATCGGAGCTGTCCTTACGGAAATTTCGCGGTTTTTATAATGGATTGATGAAACGGGGCGATCGACCCGAGCTTCCAGTGTCTGGTCCACCGAATCAAGGAAATTATTCGAAAAATACCTGGTATGGAAGCCCAGAAGATCATTTGAGAGCATCGCATCCAAAATCTCCTCGTGCCAGGGGCAGATTTTGAAAACCTGGGGGTTGGGCCAGGGAATGTGCCAAAAATACGCAGTCGGGATTGATGGATCAATTTCCTTTAGGTATTTGCCGCAAAGAACAAGCTGGTAGTCGTTTATCCAAACTACTGACTTCTCATCCTTGGCTTCCGCAGCTATCGCTTCGGCAAATTTCCTATTTACCTGTTTGAAAAGTTCCCATTGTTCGTCAACGAATTTCGGCCTGACGTAAACAACATGTGAAAGGGGCCAAAGTGCGCCGTTTGAAGCGCCACTAAGGAACCCTTCCTGTTCCTTCTTTGAGAGGAAAATGCGCTTTAGGGTATAGCTTTGCTCAAGCGGCGGGATCTTGAGCTTGCCTTCCTTATCGCTGGACTCCCGGTCTGCACTGCCAAATCCGCATGCAATCCACGTCCCATTAACGGACCTGAGGATGGGATCCAAGGCAGTAACCACACCTCCGGTGCCTTTGTGCCACTTTATCTCCTCTTCTTCCAAATAATGCACAAATGGCTCGCTGCTTGATGCCACAATGAGCTTGTGATCCCCCAATTTTTCCTTGATTTTATTTATTTTTTCCTCCATTTTGAATTTCCTCCAATGTACAAATCGCGTTTCGGGTAGGGGGTTTCAATTCCCTCATTGCGATGCGCTTTGCCAAGTGCCTTTGCGTATTTTCCTAACTGATCCATTGTTCTACCTTTTTTTCGCTTTGGTTATCTTAGAAATCTTAGTTATTAACCTTGTCAATTCTTTAATATCCCTGCAGCTGTATTTTGCCGTGGTTTCCTTCCTGCCAATTGCAAATGCGGCCATGGCCCCTGCTGCCAGTAATATTTCCAAAGTCGTTTCATCTTCTATGAACCTGATTAATCCTCAATGATTCGATGGGTTTTGCCCGGTCTTTCTAGGTTTGATTTCCTATTTTACATATCCAAATCCGGTTTATCTTTTCCAAATTTTCCTATTTCGATGTTGCTAAAGTTATATTTTATTAATTTCAAGGACAAATGGCGCTTCCTTTTCAGCATCCTCTTCTTTTCCCTCAACAACAAACGGTTCCTGTTCAAATATATCCCAATCACCCAATTACTGGCGTCGGGAGGCGGGGGCTGCCATGAAAACGGATTTACCTCCGAAGGTTGAGCCTCCTTTCACTCCCAAACGCATGAATATGATTTACCAAAAGTCGGGCTTTTTTCTCAGATGATACTGGCTATTATCCCACTTATTCTTTCTAACATAGCCGGCCTTTTCTTTGGGTTTTCCCCAAGAATTAAGCCCATTATTGTTATTTTTTGGTTCACGCGGAAATAACAAATTCCATATGCTTCCAAATAAATTTCCCATAATGATCGCCCGCGCCTTAATTAGCGTTGGAAGTGGCGAACCATGAAAACAGGCATACCCTTTTCGCCACCCTTCCAAGCCAATTGTTCCTTTTTCCGTCCCTCGCCTCGTTTGTTCTTCAAAAACTAGGTGAAACCCCTACACTATATGATGTTTTACCTAATATTTAATGTTCCCGCCCATAATTCACTCTAAACCCAAAGATTAATAAACATTTTTTACTTTTGATTAAATATGGCTCCCGAATTAGATCATTGCGATAAGAAGATAATCTCAAATATCGACATTAATGCCCGGCTGCCCGTAGCCCAGATAGCAAAGAAGGTGAGATTGTCGAAGGAAACCGTGAATTACAAGCTTAAGCGGATTTTGGAGGGGGGGTATATAGAAAGCTTCTATGCGCTGATAAACGCCTCGAAGTTCGGCTATCGGTATTACCGCGTCTATATGAAATTCCAGAACCTGAACGAAAAAACGGAGCACCAGATAGTCGCTTTCATGAAAGGCGAAAAGAGCTGCGTCAATCTTCGGATAACGGAAGGCCCTTTCGACATCGTATTCCTGACAATGCACCAGAATCCCGAGGAATTGCGCAAGTTCCTGGATGATTTCACGGATCGCTTCGGCAGTTACCTTCTGCAGAAGAGCGTCAATATCGTGATTGCGACAAACAAGCTCAACCTGAAAATTTTCAACAACGAGGAAAGGAGGAAAATCCGGATGTTCCATGGAAAACCAATCGATTTTTTCCCAGACGATGTGGATTTGGAAATTATCAACATGCTGTCATTGAATGCCCGGGAGAAACTTGTGAATATGGAAAAAAGGCTGAAAAAGGATTCCCGCGTAATTAGCTACCGCATAAAGAACCTCGAAAAGGCGGGCGTAATCGAGGGCTATGCGGTCGAACTTGATTTTGAGAAACTGGGAAGGAAATTCCTGCAGGTGGACGTCAGCCTTAGGAAACTTTCGCTCCTTCCCCAGGTATTGGAGTTTTTTGACAGGACGGATACCTGCATTTACGCATTTGAAATATTGGGAAAATATGACATTTCACTTGAAATTTACCCGGAAAACGACCTGCATTTGAGGCAGATAATTGAGAAATTCAAGCAGAGATTTGAAGGGGAGTATATTGATTATGATGTTTCGCACATTTACCGCGAATACATCCTTAATCCTTCGCCTTTCCATTCCGTACCTGAAGTATAGGGAAAGGAGTGAAAGGCAAAAGTAACTTAAGCCATTGCGTTCCATAATTGAAGGTGTCAAAATGATAGCTGAATTCTTCCTTTTGGGCTCCATCATAATAATCGGCTTTTTCTCAATGCAATTCTTCGAGAAAACGAAGCTTCCCGACATTCTATTCCTGATGCTGCTTGGCGTCCTTCTGGGGCCGGTATTCGGAGTGGTTGATTCCTCGTCCTCGTCAATAATAAAGCAGCTATCGGAATTTATCGGCACGTTGGCATTGATAATACTGCTTTTTGACGGAGGCATCAACCTAAATATTTTCAGGGTAGTCCGGGATCTTGGAAAGGCGAGCATTTTTACCATCCTCGTCTTTATCCTCAGTACGACCCTAATTGCATTTACAATGCGATGGCTCGCCGGATGGACGTTCTTTCAGGGGCTTCTTTTGGGGGCCGTTGTGGGTGGTTCTTCTTCCGCAATCGTAATATCGGTTCTTTCAAAAACAAGCGCTAGCAATGACACGAAAACGATCCTAACGCTGGAATCGGCAATGACCGATGCGCTTTGCGTAATCGGAGCCCTGATGCTAACCGGAATCCTCCTTTCAAACAACGTGAGTGTTGCCTCTGTTGGCGGCCAACTTGCTTCGGCCTTCTCGGTTGCATTCGTATCCGGGCTGCTGTTCGCAATCGGCTGGACTTTCATTCTCAAGAATTTCACCGGAAAGCCGTTCGGCTATCTCCTAACTTTGGCGGTTTTATTCATCCTATACGCATCGACCGAATACTTGGGTGGAAGAGGCGCCATTGCGGTGCTGATATTCGGGATCGTGCTTTCGAGCATGCAGCAGATAGCCAGCCTGATGAAATTCGAAGGCGATTTCAAGCTCGAGGATAAGATGAGGCAGTTCCAAATCGAGGTGTCTTTCTTTGTCAGGACCTTCTTTTTCGTATATTTGGGATTGATAGTCACTCTGGCCGATATTACGCTTAACCTGATCTTGGTGAGCATCGCGCTCCTTATCGGGTTGATTATCGCGAGGGGGGCTGGAATCAAACTGATGGGCGGCGTCTTCACAGACGAACGCAGCAATTTCCTGATAATGACCATGCTCCCGCGGGGGCTTGCAGCGGCTGTTTTGGCGTTTTACCCTGAGAAGAATGGAATCGTGCTGCCCGGCTTTACCGAGCTTGTGTTTCTGGTAATTATTTTGACAAATATCCTGGCAACTATCGGTGTTTTCATGTTTGAATCCTCCAAACCGATCATCGCCCAAAACAAGCCGCAAATAGTCAGCCGGGCCCCGCAATATCCTTACAAAAAATGATCTCAAAATGGCAACAAAAACAAAAGAAAAGAAAATTGAGATTGCAAAAAGCCTGACCCCGGTCACGGTATTCCTGATCAGCGCTCTTGTCTTGCTTTTGTTCTTTTCAGTTTTGAGGGCGTCGCTGTTTAGCGATGTCCAGGAGGACAAGAAGATTTGGTTCGAGTTGACATTGCTTCTACTGGCGGCGGTTCTGGCGGAATTATTGGTAGTTTATCTGAAGCAACCAACGGTGATGGTATTATTGCTGCTCGGAGTGGCAATCAGCCCAAGCGCAATCGAAATACTTTTCCCACTGGCTTCGGGCATTTTGGTTTGGGTACTTGGGATTTTTGGTTTTGCGTTTACACAGCCGACCCAATTGCCGCACTTGGTTCCTACCGAGGGCGTAGTTAAGATATTCGCCCAGCTTGGCGCAATCCTGCTCCTGTTCAAAATAGGTCTGCACTCGGAAATAAAGCAGATTTTCAATCTTAAAAACCTCGTTGTGGGATTGCTTGGCATAGTTATCCCGTTTTTTGCAGGGTTTTATTATGCAAGCCTGACCGGGCATGGTTTTAGCTATTCTATGTTCCTGGGTGCCGCATTGACTGCAACAAGTGTTGGGGTTACAGTCGCCGTCCTGTCCGAATTAAAGGTAATGGAGCGCGAATTTTCGAAGGTCATTTTGGGGGCGGCAGTAATAGATGACATACTTGCGCTGCTAGTTCTAAGCCTGATAAACAACTTCCCCTCGCAATTGACAACGGAAACAATTTCCCCGCTTTTCACGGTGGTATTTACCGCGTTCATTTTCGTTGTGGGCGGAATTTTGGTGGGCCAAAGGATTGTCAAACGATATTTTGACAAGGATTTGGAGGAGGAAAAGATTTCAAATTCCACATTCCTGGGAATTCTTGCGTATGTGCTTGCCTACTCGTATGTAGCCGAGTTCATTGGCCTTTCGGCAATTGTGGGCGCGTTCATTGCCGGAATCACGCTGAATTATAGCAGGCTTACGCATAAACTCTTCGAATTGTTCTATCCCCTAGAGGCATTCTTTACTCCGATTTTCTTCATTTCACTTGGAATGCTGGTGAATATTCCCGCATTGCTAGGAAACCTTGTGCCCATTGTGATCATTACTGCAATCGCCATATTGGTGAAAATCATCGGATGCGGGGCAGGGGCCTATTTGACGGGTACGAATTTGAAGGAATCATTAATAGTCGGAATCGGAATGGTGCCGCGTGGGGAAATAGCCCTCATCATAGCGCTTTATGGGCTTACGGCCCTTAACGTAGATGGAACGCCGGTTTTATCCGAGACGGAATATGCAATCATTGCCTCGATGGCATTCATAACAACGATCATAATCCCCTGGATGCTGAAATGGGCGCTTGGAAGGGCGCAACATAAGGCTCAGGCCCGATAGTAAAAAAGTGGTCTTATGGTACTGGAAATTCTTCTTCCTTTGGCGTATGTTCTTGGAGGAATGCTCGTAATATTCAAATCCGCCGAAAAAAGCACTGAAAATGCGGTTATTTTGGCAAGAGTATTGGGGATTTCTGAATTGGCAATCGGGTTTATACTGGTCAGCACGGCAACATCGATGCCGGAATTCGCGGTTGCAATATCCGCCGCTTTAAGGTCGTCGGCTTCGGTTGCAGACAGCGGCACTAATCTTGCAGTAGGCAACATCTTCGGTGCAAACCTGGCAGATATATTGTGGGTAATCGGCGTTGCTGCGGCACTTGGAGTTGTTGCGGTCAAGAGGAAGGACATACGGGAGCTTACAATGGTGCTTCTTGCCTCAAGTGCAATTTCGATGCTTTTTGTGATTTATCGGCCTAACAGGATATCCGGCGGGCTGCTGTTTGTCATCTTTCTAGCGTATGTGTTCTGGCTCTTAAGGAGAGAAAAGAAAATCAAGGTTGCCAGAACAATTAAGAAACCAAATGAATTCCTGTTGCCTCTTGTCAAATTCGGGCTTTTCATATCCGTCGTGATAATTTTCGCCCAAATAGTCGTAGACAACGCGATTTATCTGAGTAAAATGTTCGGAGTTACTTCGACGGTTATAGGGGGGACCATCATCGCTTTTGGAACGACGTTGCCCGAACTTTCGGTTACGATCGCAGCTGTTCGCAAAAAGGCCGAGAAAGTGGCTTTGGGCAATGCAATAGGCAGCGGCATTGTCAACCTGACGTTGATTTTCGGAACGGCTTTGATGATTAACCCCGCAGTTGAGGTTGCATCGGCCTCCAAACTGATTGTTTTTTCCGTGCTCGCAAACCTGTTGCTGCTTTATTTCATCATGATCCGAAGAGGGATTGGCAAGCGGGAGGGCTATTTGATGATGGCCGGCTATATTGCATTCCTGATCATTTTCGGGTTGGGATCGCTATAGGGCGATTCAAAAGGGTTAAATATGGCGAGAAGGAAAGCAATTTGGAAGGCTTTAAGCAAATGGGCGATGAATATGGGTCTTTTCGAATGGACGGATAAGGGCATTGGCAAAATGCGTTGGTACGACATGGGCCTCACAAAAATTGCCGTCGCCGCATTCGTTCTTATGCTGGTGAAGCTTTGGCCGCCGATACTTGGTGCCGACTGGTATTGGTATGGGATCATATTCCTGCTGGCAGCCATAAGCCCCTTGATGAAAATGTTCAAAAAATAGGATTAAGGCAAAAATCAAAAACACCCAACATCCGCAAACCGGCGACTATTTGGCAACATTTTTGGCGGTCTTTTGTGGAACTATATCATAAGGTCTAATCGTTCGGCCAAGGCGTTTACCTCAATGACTCCCAAAGCAGCTCCTCCCTCGAATTCACTTCAAGCCCGCGGTCCGTGATTTCGAATGGATGGACGGCCTTGTCGTTGTTCGTGCCCCTCATCTTGCGTATGAACATCGATCTGTGGGGAGGGAAGAAATAGAGCATTACCACCCCATCGGTCAGGAACTCCTCAACCCCGAATCTTGAAAGCTCGTCCTTTTTTCCGGAGGTTTCGCAGGTGAGAAGGGTCGTGACATCCATCTTCCGCAGTTCTTCAATCAGCGAGTACATCGCATACCTGATCTTAGTTGTATCCTCGAGCCACAATGAAAATGCAGTAACGGAATCTATCACCAATCTTTTCGCATTCATCTCCTTCGCCTTCTCCAAAATCCTCTTCGTTTGCCCATCAATATCGTCCTTCATCGTCATGGATGGCTCAAATTTGTAGATTTTGAGCATGTTCTCCTTCTCCAAAGGCAGCAAATCCCATTTGAAGCGCTGCATGTTCCACCAGAGGTTGTGTGCGCCCTCCTCAAGTGTGATGTACGCGCCCTTCTCCCCGTATAGCTTTGCGCCGTTGTAGAGGAATTGCATGCAAAAGATGCTCTTTCCGCAGCCCGGCCCCCCGGATACCAGTATGCTTGAGCTTTCCGGGAACCCCCCTTCTATAAGCTCGTCTAGCCCCGGAATGCCGGATTTAATTCGGTTCATACTTTATCATCAAAATTTGGGTTTGTGGATTTTGATCTTCAGGACCATCAAAACCATCGAGATTAGCAATGCATAGGGTGCAAGGTCGCGTGAGAAGTAAAATACCGCCACAACAAAAAGTGCTGCTGCGGGGATCGGAAGCCCGAAGTAAACGCCTTTTTCCTTCTGAAGGTTAAACGCAGCCAGCCTTACCAAGCCTGAGCACACGTAGCAAATGGCAAAAACAAGGCTGAGCATGCCGAAATTGGCCGAAAGCACAATTGCCGCCGGGGCAGCCCCGAATGAGATCGCATCTGCAAGCGAATCCAGCTGCTTACCGAATTCAAAGGATGATGACATTAGAGCATGTTGTACTTGGTGCAGTGAGTGTTTCACAGTTTCGGACGAAATTATCGGCGTGATAATGGATATTACACGGAATACTAACTCGCATCCTGACCAGTCACCCTGCTTTGAACTTCCAATTGAAGCTTGGGATGAGCCTCAGTTGCTTTCCGAGTATCCCCTCTGCCACAGGCCACTGAAATTCAACTCGTTATCAGTAGACAATAGAGGCTGATAATGACGGCAC
>JAZDKC010000046.1:0-4684 GCA_043803465.1 Microcaldota archaeon | reverse complement strand
CCTGTTGGCCAGGCGGGTGCGGAGCCCGAAGAGCCCAAGAAGCGCTAGGCTGCTTTTTTCAATTTTTTTAGCCCTAATGTGAATTATATCCGTTATCCGAACCGATCATCAGCCGGATTTTATTGCACTTTGCTTTGCCTGGCTCATACGGATACGGTAAACTGGTAGAGCATGTGCTTCTTGTGATGCTCCGCAACGAAATTAGCAATTCTGTAAGCCATATAGCTTCCTGCACCGCACTTAATCAGGAAACCGACCAATCCATCCGTAAGCCCCTTCCGCGCCTCGCCGAAATGCCCCTTGCCTTCGTCCCAATTCTTGTCAATCTTATCCCTGACCTTATCCGAAAGCTCGAACTGATTCGCATGGCTATAGAAATCGCCCTTCCCGCCCGGTTTTTGCCGATCGCCCATATAAATCACCCAGTAGGCCTCAAATGATATTTCCTGAACAATTCCGGCATGATCAACTGAACCAATTCCGGTTCGGTTCTCTTTGTCATTTCCGAAATCGCAATCGTGATTTTTTTCGTGTTTCTCTCCTTTGCTGCGGATCTTAATCTGTTGATGATCAGCTCGACATTCTTAGGAATATCCCGTTTCTGCGGGTCCTCTTTCAGCCTTCCTTCGATGCCTTCCAATGCCTTGCGGACCAGCCAAACATATCCCCTATTTCTGAGCGGTTTTTTTTCAGAATGCAGTGAATATCCGAGCTTTCCCGCTTCCGTTTGAAAATATTTGAAATATCTCGGGTCATTAAGCATCCAAGTATCCATGAGGTCTATTCTGGTCAGTTTGCCCCGGTCCGCAAAAGGCGCATCAACCTCCCTTACGATATTCAGCAATTGAGCTGGCAACGACTTTAGGTGGGAGGAGTGAAGTGCAAGGGTGTCGATGATTATTTGCCTTTTATGGGAAACTGGAGCCCCCCGCCCCTGGAATATCGTAAAATGATGGTATGCGACGCGGAACGGATACCGATCTTCGCGAATAAGCTCGCCCAGTTTCGCGTGTTTTTCTTCCACCTGCCTATTAGTGTAATAGTCTAGAGGCACTTTTTCAACATTTCCTTTGTCGGTAATCCTTGCGACCCCTTCGGTAGAGTCCTCCCCGTTTTCTTTCCTTGGAATTATATCTTTCATGCTGAAAATTAGGCCGGGCAAATTATAAAACGATTCCCTCATCTCCCGATTGCGCCAAGCGTCCCGCCCGTGAAGTAGGCGACCACGCAGAAAATTATTATCGCAATCGGCACCGCCTTTGCTATCGACGTATATGTGTGCAGCTTGTTGTTGCTATCCTCGATCTGTGAATTGAAGTACACCAAAAGCACCACGATCTCAATCACATAAAGGCCCATTATCATCAGGAACTGGCCGGGGGTTGCGGATGCGGATGTCAGATCACTTGATTGGAAAACGGATGCAAGCCCGCCCATGTTGAATCCTTGAATCGATCCGGTCGTGGCCGTGCCCGTGCTATCCTGGCCCCCGATATTGGAGAGCGAATCGATGATCACGGTTTGCAAGGAGCTCACAACTGCGAGCACAATTGGGGCAACGAAAATTGCCATGGTTTTAAGCAGTACGGTTATATCCGAGAGCAGGCGCTTTAGCATTTCGTCGATTTTATGCGCATTCCTAATTTGCATCGATAGCGAGATCAGCGATTTTGCGGCCACATTGACCCCGATCTCGACGGAATCGACCATGATCCTCATGCCCGAGCGCAAAGTCTGCGAGGGGACATTTCTCAGCGCGCCGTATGTGCTGTCAAAGACAGCTGCCTCGACGGTCATTCCCAGCATTGTTATGTTTTCCAGGATGGTTTTGAACACCAGCTGTGCGACCTTGCTCCTTGGAAGGAAATCCAGCGCCTGCTTGATTGCCTCCTCCATAGGCCTGTTTTCCCCCAGCCTCGAAGCGAGCACATAAACCGCATCCTTGAATTCCACTTCCATTTCCCGAATCTCATCTTGCGCCTTCTTCCTTGCGCCGTATTTTCCCATCAGGTAAATGCTCAATGCGAGGCTTGCGCCAATCAAAATCCCGAATATCCCGAAAATATACAGGGTATATCCTCCGGGCACATCGAAATGCGGAAACGCCTTTAGCCGCTCCTCCCTCTCAAAATCCATGAACGATGCGGATTGCGCCATATCCCCGAAGAATCCAAGGCTCACGCAAAGCGCGAAAACGAATATTGCAAGTAGCGCATAGGGCAGCAGCACGCCCCCCACGTTCATCAGCCCTTTTTTTGGCAAGCCCGGAAAATTTTCCGGAATATTTGGCGGCACATAGGTCGGAGGCCTGCCGGAAAGGATGCTCCTCCCGTAGATGAGCACTCCCATGGGCAGGAAGACGCAATAGAGGAGGAACATGTATTCCGCCTTTGCGAACTGCGCATTCTTCATGAACGCAGCGCCGATCGGGAGGATTATTGCAAGCATCAACGGAAGCAAAATCCCAAAATAGTACAGGAGTATTGTCGGCTGGTGCAGGCCGCGCGCATATAGGTCCATCTTCTCCTTGCTCCCCTCCAGCACGTCTGCAACCGCCTTTTCAAGCAATTCCAGCCTCCTTGCCTTATCCGTCTCAAGCACTGATGCGCGGATCGTCATCAGCGCCTGCTTGAAATCATCGCTATACGGCCCCCACCTGTATGCGAGATTGTCCAGCGCTTCCTCAATGCTTGTGAACTTGCCGATCTGCACGAGCCAGATGATTTTCTTCAGCTCATCCGCGATTTTGCCCCTTCCATGGGAAGCTGCGAACTCGACTGCACGCTCCAGATTGGGGTTCAATCGCATGCTCATTACCAGGTAATTGATGATTTCAGGGACATATGCGAGCGCATACAGCTTTTCCTTGTCGGCTGCTGATTTGGGGTACTTCTGGTAGAACCATGCGACGATCAATGGGGCCATCAATGCAACTAGGGCCGCGAGCATCGTGTTGTAAAAACCGAGCACTTCTTGATATTGGAAAAACAGCACCGCCCCGAATACCGCGCCAATTGCGGCGCCAGTCATGAACAGCCCGCGCGATGCAGCAAAGAACTCTTCGGGCGTGATTTCCAGATCCAGGAATGCAAATACCTCCGCCTGCTCCTCATCAAATTTCTGGCCCCTTCCATATGAGGCAAACCTGGCCGCAAAGAAGCGTGTGAGCTTTATGAAGAACAAATACCTGTTCTGCCCCTCCTTCTCCTCCTGTGCCACTTCGGGCCTGTAGAGGCTCTCTACTGTTGCGATGCCAGTTGGCTGCTTCTTTGGCTGCACTCGCTGCGGTGGCATAGATAAACCAATCCGAGGCGGTTTAAATAATTATTCAATCTACTATTTGCTCAAAACGGGCTGTTTTGGTGGTGTGATGCGATTCCTTGCCGACGTGATGCTGCAAAGGCTTGCAAGATGGCTCCGGCTTTTGGGGCTCTTTGTCGAACAGCCAAACGCAACTGATGATGATGAGATCATTTTGCACTGCTCAAAAAACGACCTGATCCTTTTGACTAGGGATTCCCGGATGTCCCAGAAGGCAATGAACTACTGCAGGTGTTTCCTAGTAAAACCATCTGCAATAGAAGAGCAGATTTTGGCCGTGTGCATTGAATTCGGGGTGAACCTATCTAAAATCAAGCCGGAAGATATCCCCTCAGAAGCAATCTGTTCGATGTGCAACGGCGAGCTTAAGAAAGTGCCAAGGCTTTCCGTAAAGGCCCGCGTGCCCCCCAATTCGTATAAACATTCAAAAAAGTTCTGGTTTTGCACCACCTGCAAAAAAATTTATTGGGAGGGCTCGCACAACAAGAAAATACAGCAGGAATTCAAGCAGCTCCAAAAATTGCAAAAGCGAAAAAACCAAACCTGTGGGCCAGAACCAACCAATTAATCCCTTATTCTCCCGCCCCCTGCTTGCCGTTTGGAGGGCTTTTTATTCCTTGCGTGATTAAATCGTTCGATGACCTATGAAAGAAGGAAAAGTGGAGAAATACTACCGTGAGAAGATCGAAACCGAAGGTGCAATGCTTTTTTCGCTCATTGACCCTGACAAAAGTTTTTTGGAACGGGGCGCTGCAATTGCCAAGCTCTCGTATGAGGAAGGCGCAGATGTTATTCTGATTGGCGGCTCTCTTGGAGCGCAAGGCGCGCATCTGGATGAGACCGTGAAGATGATCAAGGAGGAAGTGAGCATTCCTGTTGTGCTCTTTCCCGGCAACATTTCAGGCCTCACCGATTATGCGGATGCGGTCTATTTCATGCACATGCTCAACAGCCGGGATGCATATTGGCTTTCAACAGCGCAAATACAGGCTGCGCCCGTTGTTGCCAGGATGAGAATCGAGGCGATTCCCACTGCTTATGTTGTAATCGAGCCCGGCCGTGCAGTTGGCTGGATCGGGAATGCGAATCTTGTGCCTCGTGATCGCGCCGACCTTGCATATGCGTGCGCCCTCGCAGCCAGGTTCTCGGGCTCCCATGTTGTAATCACCGACGTAGGAAGCGGCGCTCCCGAACCCGCCCCGAAGGAAATGATCGCAGCTGTTTCCAAGGCATGCGCAAAGGAGCTGTTCTATTTCGCAGCAGGAGGGATTCGGACCATAGAGCAAGCGAAGGGGATCGTCGAGTCGGGTGCGGACGGCATACAGATCGGCACCGCATTCGAGGCGGGCGACATCCGGAAGAA
>JAZDKC010000045.1:0-9206 GCA_043803465.1 Microcaldota archaeon | reverse complement strand
GAAGCGGCATTCAGGGATCCGTTCCATCTGCCGGTGTTCTACAATCCCGCGATGAGATTCAACAGGAGCATCTCTTCGCTCGCAGCAGGCTGCTTGATCAGAATGCTGGATGATTCCGTGTTTGTGGATGCGCTGTGCTCGTTGGGCGCAAGGGGGATAAGGTATGCGAAGGAGAACAGGCTGAAAAAAATCCATTTCGTGGATGCGAACCCGGATGCAATAAAAGTGCTGAGGAAAAACGTCAAATTGAACAAGCTGAAAAACGCGAAAATCGAGGAAAGCGACCTCAACAAATTCTTCATCAACTCTGAAGAACACTTCGATTTCATTGAAATCGATCCGTTCGGCTCGCCCGTCCTGTTTTTGCAGAATGCAATCAGGAGATTGAGGAAAAAAGCCGTCCTTTCCGTGACTGCAACCGACCTGGCAAACCTTGCAGGAGCAAGAATTGATCCGTGCAAGAAGCATTATGATGCTAAACCGCTGAGGTGCGAATACTCGCACGAAATAGCATTGCGAATCCTAGTAGGCAAAATTGCGAAGGAACTGATGCTGCAGGATTTCGGCTGCCTGCCTTTGATCTCGTTCTACAAGGGGCATGCGATCAAGTCGATTGTCCTCGCAGAAAAGAATGCGATGAAAGCGGACGAATCAATTAAGCAATTGGGTTACATTATGCATTGCCAAAAATGCCTCAGCAGGGAGTGTTCGAAGAGGCAGGTGGAAAAATGCACGAACTGCGGGGGGAAGTACGACTACGCAGGCGAAATGTGGATCGGGAAGCTGCAGGACAGCGAATTCCTCAAGTGCATGGAAAAGCACGCGGAAAAGTCGGGTTGCGATGAGAAGCTCGAAATTAGCAGGTTGCTGGGGCTGCTGCAAAAGGAGAATGACTTCGCGCCTTCATTCCGTGATATGCACCTGCTGAGCTCGAAATATAAAATCAAAATCCGGAAAATGGAGGATGCGCTGGAACGCCTGAAGAAAGCAGGGTTCAAAGCCGCAAGGACTCATTACTCCAGCACCAGCATCAAAACGGATGCACCGATAGCAAAACTAGTAAATATATTGAGGTAATTTGGCTGAATCTGAAAGCGGAATGGATGCGCATAAATAGAGCATTTCATTTACAAGTATTTTAGTTCTGCTTCTAGCTGAAAAAATTGTTCGCAATGAACCCCAGCAGGTAATATATCGGCTGCTCCACGTAAGGGAACAATATCACGCCGTTCCCGACGGATTTCATGTCCGTAACTAGGTCGCTGGCAGCGATAAGTTCCGCATCATCCTCCGCGAAAATGGTTTCCGATGAAAGGGAAGTTGCCCTGAATTTCATGTTCGAAAACGTGCCCGGATCGCTCGCCACAACCTCGTATTGCAATATTTTTGGGGAATTGTGCGGGATGAACACCTGCTTCTTGAACGCCCATTTTCCGGGCAGGCCGGAAGCGAGCTCAAGATCGAATGCATCATTTGCGCTGCCCTTATTTTCCAAGTAAACAACGAATTCCGATGGCTGGTTTACCCCGCCTTTCACGCTCTTGGTCTTGACGCTCAGCATCAGCACGTCTTTTGTCACGGCCACCTTCGCCTTGAAATGCACGGGATATTTCGCAGCGGTATTGTAATCCCGCTCCGTGTAAAGGCCGAATTCATACTCACCATCCGGCGTGTCTTTGTCCACAATCACAAGAGCCTTGGGGTTCGCCTCGTACCTCAGGCTGTCATCCCAGATCCAGTTCCTCGGCAGGCTTTGCACATCGATATACAGCTTGTCCCACACTTCCTCCTCGTTCTTGAAATTGTAGATGTTGCTGCTTCTTGCGATTTCAATTTCTATCCGCTGCCCGGGCCCGACAACACCAAGATCAACAACCCCCCCTTCATAAAACGTCCCCGAAACGGGCTGGACAACCTTCACATGGCCTTGGATATCAGCTGCGCCAACGGCTTGCAAAGATATAATTAGCATTCCAAGAATCACGAGTAGTTTGTTCATTTTTTACCCCCTAAAATAGGAATGCACGGAGATTTTTAATACTTCTGAATCCGCCAACACCTCTAGGGGGGAACCCCCTTACTCGTGTTGCCTCTGCCCATTTCATCAGAAATAATCGAATATTTTCCTTTGCGGCAAAATACGGCTTTTCTTGAAGTAGAGTTCGACCGGATTCCTTAGCCTGCTGCCCAAAATCAGTTTCGCCTCCTCAAGGGTCTTGCATTTCACCGGCGCCTTCTGGAACGCATGCCGCACATTCTCCCGGATCTCCCACACTCCGACAGGCACGTCGTATTCCTTATGGATCTCGCGGATCACAACCACCCTCGCCTGCCTTCTCAGATAGGTTGCCAGATATTCCGCAACGGAGTACCTGCCCGCATAATATCCGCCGCCTTCCGATTTGGCATAATCCGGCCGGCCCTCATAAGGCTCGTACTCATGCTCCAAAAACCAATCCTTGTTCTGCCTGTAAGTCCCGCCGGCCTCCCAGTTCTCAAACTGCTCGAATTCCCATGTGCCCGGCAAAAGCAGGATTTCAAAATGATTTGAGAGGTATTCATTCCCGTAAATGCGGATTTCACTTAGCTCCTTGAAATTCCGGATCCTATCGATGAAAATATCGGCCGCAATTCTGTCCGCAGCAGTGATCCCCCACCTGGTCGGCACAAGCCGCTTGCGCTCCTCCTTGCCCAGCAGGCCTGCAGAAAGCAGTTTTTGCAAATAATAGAGGTCGTATTTCGCGCTCATCAGCTCCGAGAATGCGACCCTCGTGGTGATTTCATCGTTCACAATCGAATCAACTTTTTTCGGGATTGCCGGATTGCTTGCAAGCCTCAGGTGCTCATATTCCGCAGTCGGGCCCATGGGCTGGAAAACGCTATGGAAATATATCCCCATGGAAGGCGGCTTCTTGAACTTCACCTCCATATCGACAATTTTCTGCGAGAGCACCGAGTCCTGCAAATCGTACAAATGGCGGCCCAGTTTCACGTGCTCCAATTTTTTCCCCCTAACCAAGGAAGACCGAAATTCCACGATTTTTTCAAGCGGCAGGCCATACCAGCTTTTAGGGTCGTCATACAGCTCTGCATTGATCCCTTCATCAACACCCACCAACGGGCCCACATTGACATTGGGGTACCCAATCCTTCCCACAAAAATATTAGGCGGCGAGGGGCCCATCATCTCCTTCTTTAGGGGTTTCAATTGCGTGTTGTAAACATATTGCTCAAGCAATCGCTGCCTCGGCGACTTGTACTTGTAGATATCGGTGAGCGGTCGGCCGTAGAAATCGCTTTCCATGTGAAAAATACGCGGCTGAGATTTTTTAATCCGAGCAGGGGTAGGTTCCGGCGGGAGCTCCGCACTCCCCTCCGCCAATCCCTTTTTTCCCTAAGAGGCCGTTTAGTTAGGTTTTTAATAAGAATTTCCGTTCAAATTCCATGGCTACTTCCGAAACCGAAAAGGGGCCCGTGCTTCCCGAAAGCAACTTTTCCGAAAAGACGCTAAAGGCGATAAAAACGGTCAAGGAAATGCGCATGCAGGGGAAGGACTACATAATCTGCAAATATTACCTGCTGGCTGAAGGATTCACCGACCATGACGCAAACGAGATCTGGCATGTTTCAAAGCAAATGCTCACCTCCAAGGAAAAGGCATTGATCGCGGGCGTAAAGGGCATTTACCGGTCGGTATTTTTCATCGGCGGCTTGATGGCCGTATTCCTTTACATTTTGTTCATCAACGCCTTCAACATCATCATCGCGACGATTTTTGCGCTGGTTTTCCTGCGCTACAGCAGGTTTGCGCATTTCATGAAGGTCACCGGGATCGCGGAGGAGGGGTTCAAGAGCATCAATCCGTACAGGGAAAAGGATCCGCTGGAGATGCAATGGTTCGATTACGGCGTGATTTCGGGCTTCATCATGTTCCTGCTGCTCGCATACACTTTTCCCGAGGTGTTCGGAGGCTTCCTGGACTCTTTCATAAAAGAATACATCAATGTCGAGAATTGGATCAGCCAAGGCCAAAAGCTGGCTGGCGGATTTTTCTAGTTACGAGGGGATGCTGATGAAAATCAAGAAGATTTTTGGGGCGGAGGTGCTGGACTCAAGGGGCACTCCGACAGTCGAATGCATTGTTGAGCTCGATTCGGGCATTGCCGCAAGCGCAATTGTGCCATCCGGGATGAGCACCGGCTCGCATGAGGCATTGGAACTTAGGGATGGCAAAAAAAGGTTCAATGGAAAGGGCGTTGAAAAGGCAGCCGGCAACATAACAAAAAAAATATCGAAACTGGCAATTGGAAAGAACCCCTCAGAGCAAAGGAAACTGGACGGGCTAATGATTGATTTGGATGGGACGAAGAACAAGCGCAAATTGGGCTCGAATGCAATCCTTGCTTCATCATTGGCAATTGCCAGGGCAGGCGCGTTATCAAAAAAAATTGAGCTCTATGAACACCTCGGAAAATTAGCGAACCGCCCGCCCAATTCATTGCCCGTGCCGTTTGCAAACATAATCAATGGCGGGTTGCATGCGGGCACGAAACTGAAAATCCAGGAGTTCATGATTGCGCCGGTCGGGGCAAGGCGCTTTTCGGACGGGGTTTTGATGGTCGCGGAAACCTACCAGACGTTGAAAGCCGAATTGAAGGCAAACTACGGAAATTTTGCAGTCAACGTGGGGGATGAGGGCGGCTTTGCACCGCCATTGGCAAACACTAACGAAGCGCTGGAATTCCTGCAGCACTCAATTGAGAAAGCGGGATATTCAAAGCAAATCAAAATTGCAATTGATGCAGCCGCATCAGAGTTCTATAAAAACGGAAAATACATTGTGGATGAAAAAACGCATGATGAAGGCGAAATGGTTGATTTCTATTCCGATCTTGCAAAGACGTATGGCCTTATCTCAATCGAGGATCCGTTTTCCGAGGATGATTGGGAGGGGTTTGCAGAACTCACAGGGAAAATCGGCTCAAAGGTGCAGATAGTTGCGGATGACTTGACAGTGACCAACGTGGAACGGATAAGGAAGGCAGTGGAAAAGAAGGCCGCGAATTGCCTTTTGTTGAAAGTGAATCAAATCGGCTCCCTTTCGGAGAGCATAAGTGCGGCAAATTTTGCATTCGATAACAAATGGAAAGTGATGGTCTCCCACAGGTCCGGCGAAACGGAGGATGCATTCATTGCGGATTTGGCTGTTGCATTGCAGTGCAAGCAAATCAAGCTCGGTGCGCCTTGCAGGGGAGAGCGGACCGCAAAATACAACCGCCTCCTGCGAATTGAGCGCATTTTGGGTTCAAAAGCAAGGTACGGCTGGAAACGATAAGAAAAAAGGCAAGGTTGTGTTCGAGTCCAGGATTAGCCCACGCATGATGACTCGCCAAACCCATATTTGCCACAAACTTGCCGTCAGCATAACCAATATATTCGCGGCCGTGCAATTTGTGCTTATGAAAATTTTTCCTAAGCTGATCGTTCTCGCGGTGCTGCTGCTTCTTCCTGCTCTCGCAGCCGATACAATAGATATCGAGCCCAAAATGACCGGCGCCTCGACTGCCACAATAAGCCTGGTTTGGCACCTGGATTTGCAGGGCCAGCAGATTTCGGAAATGGATGTGAAAACCTTCGGATTCAAAAATTACAAATATCAGGCGCTCATTTCCGAATCAACCAATCCGGTTACGACGACGGAATCCGACAAGTTCAACAATAAAATCAGGATGTTCGGTCTTACAACCGGCAATTACCAATCATTCTCCATGGACTCGGAGGTGAAGGCGGAATTCGGTTTCAATTTCCAGGATGCAACCGATGCCAGCCAATATTTGAAGGAAAGCAGATATGTCAACATCACCCCGGAAATCAGGGAAAAGGCAACGCAAATAGCGGCGCTTCACAGAACAGACACGCAAAAGGCGGTTGCATTGGCGCAGTGGGTCCACAATAATATCGAATATGACCAGGCATACATCGGGGCTGTGGAGAGCTCGGATGAGGTGTATTCAGCAAGAAAGGGCACCTGCGATGAATTCTCCCATCTGTACATTGCAATGCTCCGCGCAATCGGCATTCCGGCAAAATTCTCCGCATCATACGTGTATTCCGGGAAGGATTGGGGTGCGCATGCCTTTGTTGAAGCCGCAATAGGCGGCAAATGGGTGCCCTTCGACCCTACATTCAATGAGGCCATAATCCTGGATGCGACGCACCTGAAGTTCGGCGAGGGTTTCGACCAGGGGGACATAAAGGAGGATATCACGATCAGGAGCATTGATGCGGATGTCTCGAAAATCCGGCTTTCGCGCGAATTCGAAATCACATTCAAGGAAGTGGAAAATTTCCCGGAATATTTCTCAATGGAGCTCGTGCTGCCGGATAAGGTCGTGGGAGAGGGCTCGATCGAATCAATAAAGGCAAAACTGAAAAACGGCGCGAACACCATCGCTGTGCCGCTTTCATTGACGGTTCCCAAGGAAGTCGGGATAGCGGGGGAGAGCCAGCTGAACGAGGACAAACTTGTGCTCCTGGAACCATTTGAAGAGAAGGAGGTTGAATGGAAAATAATCATTCCCCAATTGGATGAGGGTTACGATTACAAATTCCCAGTCGATGTCTCAAGCCTTGGGCAGAAAGCAAGCGGGACTATAAAGGCAGAAAAGGAGGGCGATGTCGCAAAGGAGGAGGATTTGCAGGTCACGGGAATTAGCTCAACCGAATCGGGCGATTGGGTAATTATCAAGGCGGAGGTCAGGAACACCGGAAACGTGGATTCGGAGGGCACTATTTCAATCAAGCTCGATGGGCAAACTGAACAGGCAAAGGATTTTGCGATCCTCGCGAATTCGCAGGAAATAATCGAGTTCAGAATTGAAAGGCCTAAGGAAAAAGAGGTTGCAGGCGAGTTGCTTATAGATGCAAAAACATTCACGCTCACGCAGCCGTTCTCATTGAACTTCGGGGTCGTGCCCTCCCCATCTGAAGGACCCGCTGCCAGCGTTACAGAAACGCCCACGGAACAGCCATCCCAGCTCATAAGCGGCATCCCCGACGGAATCCTGTGGGTCGCAATCGGTATACTTCTAGCGATGCTTGTTTTTTCCTTCAAGCCCCGCAGGTAGCCTACTTGCCCCTCTTGATGGGTTCGGGGCCTGCCCTGATTTTATTCCACTGCAGCACTGAAGAATAGATGTACGCCTGGATGTACAGGCCGGTAAAAACCTGTATGGGCGCTATTACCGCATCGAATAATTTCTGGAACAGCGGAAAACCGATCAGGTAGTCGATTGCCCCCAGTATCAGCGAAGGAACCAGCGCGAGCAATCCGATTATCACGCCAGCAAAGAAGCCCGCAATCAGGTTGCGCGCAAAAACGCCGATGACATGGCCGCTTGTAAGGGCAAAGGACGTGTCCGTCGCCTCGGAATAGCCCACGTTTTCCCTTGAGAAATATACGAACAGCGAAAACCAAAGCCGGATGCTGTAGTAGATTACGGCAAATATGTACGCGAAGAAAACCAGGACGCTGAATATTATGAGGACGCGATTCAAAATCGGCAAAATAATTGCCAAAAACAATGCGGCCAGCCACCGCTTGTCGTACCAGCAGAACACGGATTTGAACGCAACAATGATCGAGAGCAGCAACGCGCCCAGTATCTTATTTGAATCGGGGAATTTCGCGGTTATGCCCAGGGAATTCATCCCCCTAACCATTACAGGCGCAATGACGAACATCTGGAACACCCAGAATAATACGGAAATTGTGATCAAAGCCATTGCCATCCATAGGAAGAACGCGGGGCTGAGCTCGGGCCGGGTCATGATCGAAGGATTGGAAATGGATTTGAAAAGCGGAATCCCAATTGCTGCAATAACAGCCGCAAACACCACCACATAGGCGATTACGAATGCAACATAGCTCTTGATGTTCTCGGGGTCCTTGTACCACGAGAAGCCGAATTTCAACGCCTCAATGGAATCCTCAATGAAATCGCCCATGCATACGCACCAAAACCATTACAGATGGGCGGTATATATTACTTCTGACTTGCCCTGCAGGCAAAACGGACGCTTTTTTAATTTGCTGCCCGAAAAACATTGCGATGCGATTGTAGTCCAGCCTGGGAACCTTTCTTTTTGGTAAAGCTTTTTCTTTTACAAAGAAAAAGGTTTGGGCAATAGGACACGAGGTTGCCAATCTCGGGACCCGGGTTCAA
Organism: Microcaldota archaeon; assembly: GCA_043803465.1. Classification (GTDB taxonomy): domain Archaea; phylum Micrarchaeota; class Micrarchaeia; order Norongarragalinales; family SBBD01; genus JACRGC01. The sequence goes on along the minus strand of JAZDKC010000045.1, from coordinate 981 downwards.
AACGACACGGCCTTTCTTTTTAAAGAAAGGTAGTGTCGGTGCCAAAGAAAATATTTTTGGTTTGCGAATCAAATTCGTTCTTTGGCGCGGAGCCATCGTGCAGCTTGCTGCGCGATAAGCAGACGCAAAGTCTGCGCAAACGCACCTTTCTTATGAAGAAAGGGGCAAGGCGTGAAAATCCCGGCAGTCGCATTTTTTCATCCGGACCAGTTTGACCTCCCGCCGGGCTTCACAAAACGACGCCGTAGCACGAGCTTTGCGTTCTGCCGGAATCGATATGCTTATAAATGTTAGCTATATATAACATAATGTGCTAAATAGATAACAATTTGTTTGCAATATAGCACAGGTGGTCGATATGGACGCAAAACGGCGGTTGATCGTGCAGGGATTCCTGTTCGGCGCGGTTGTGCTGACCGGAATGGTTTTTGCAGCGGCATCGCTGAAAAACGGGAAGGTGCTCGAAGCCGGGATGGGGATTTTGATTGCGGTGCTGCTTGGCGCATTTGCGGTCAGATACCTTAAGACGAACTACGAGGACGCCAGCAAGGGAATTCCGCGGGAGGATGAAAGATCCGAGAGGATAAAGCAGAAGGCGGGCTATTACTCGTTCATGATAACGCTATACGTCCTGCTTGCAATTGGCTATTTCAGTGAAATGGGGGTGGAGAATCCGGGCTTGCCGGCATTCAGGGATATTTCCCAAGCCACATCTGTCGCAGTCGGTTTGATGGCGCTGACATTCGGCATTAGCTGGTGGTATTTCAACAGCAAAGGCGATGCATGATGAGGACAAGGATCAAGGAGCTCCGCGCAAGGTACGGCTTTACGCAGGAGGACCTTGCAAAAAAAGTGGGCGTCAGGAGGGAAACCATCGTGTTCATCGAGGGCGGGGATTACAATCCGTCCCTCAGGCTCGCGCACCAGATTGCAAAGGCGCTTCGGACCACAATCGACGCGCTGTTCATATTCGATTAGGGG
>JAZDKC010000044.1:0-6074 GCA_043803465.1 Microcaldota archaeon | reverse complement strand
GGAGAGGTGGGTTGATTTATGGCTGAAATTGCGACTACATTTGACTCCCCGGATGCGCTCGCGCAGGGCGTAACGGAGGTTATCAGGAATTTCTTCGGCGCGATGGCGCAGTTCATTCCGAACTTCATCGCAGCACTGGTGATTTTCCTAGTTGGATACCTGATAGCAATAGTGCTTTCAAAAATCGTAAAGCGCGTCCTGGAGGCATCCAACTTCGAGAAATTCCTTGCTGACAACAAGATGGCGGATGCGCTTGGGAACGTGAAGATTTCACACTTTTTCGTTAAAGTGGTGAAGTACTATATAATCCTGGTGTTCCTGCAAGCTGCGATCTCCAAACTCGAGCTAGGCACCCTGACGCAATTCATCAACATGGTGCTGATGTATGCCCCTGCAGTTGTAGGTGCCGCCGTAATAGTGGTTGTTTCGGCAATGATTGGTGAGCTTGCAAAGGCGAAAGTGAAGGAGGTCGACCTCAAATCGAAATGGGTAATGCTGCTCGGCCGCATCTCCAAATTCGTGATAGTTTTCATGGGTTTGGTCATGGGCCTTTCGGCTGTTGGCTTCAACACCTTGATATTGAAGGAAGCGTTCATCACGCTGCTGCAGGCGCTTGCGTATGGCATCGCACTTGGCATCGGGATCGCATTCGGCTTTGGCGGGCAGGATGAAGCGAAGGCGATCATCAACGACGTCAAGAAGAAGATCAACAAGTAGCCTTCCTCTCCGTTTTTTTTATTTTCCATACTTAAAAGCAACATTTAAATACCTTGGCGGCAATAGTCTGTATAACCTTCGAGTGCATCGACGATTTCTGCCGAGTTGCTTATTTGTTTATTTTAACTCCCCAATTCCGAAGATGCAAATTGCGGTATTTCCGTTTTCTTAGATTAATTTGAAAAAAGGCGATTGGCATGTCCGAAGAAGAAAAGAAGATGCTGAAAGGAACCACCACCGTTGGCATCACGTTCAACAACGGTATAGTCCTTGCTGCAGACAAGCGCGCCACATATGGCACGTTCATAGCCGCGAAGGAAGTCGAAAAGATCCATATGATTGATGAGAAAATGGCAATTAGCATTGCGGGCGGGGTCGGGGATGCGCAAACATTGGTAAGGTTCATCAAGGCGGAAGTTGAGCTTTACAAGTATTCGAACGGGCAGAGCATGACCGTCCAAGGTGCAGCCACGCTGCTTGCAAACATACTCCAAGGAAACAAGTATTTCCCATATATGGTTCAACTCATAGTTGCGGGGGTGGATGAGAAGCCGCGCATTTTCGATTTGGACCCGTTCGGCGGGCTGCTTGAGGAGAAATATGTCTCGACGGGTTCCGGAAGCGTTGTTGCATACGGTATCCTGGATGAGTTTTACAAGGACAATCTTGGCGAAAATGAGGCAATCAAGGTGGCGGCAAAGGCCGTTGCAGCTGCCATGAAAAGGGACAATGCAACAGGGGAGGGAATAGACTTGATTCTTATTACTCCGGATAAGGTCAAGCGGCTCACGAAGGATCAAGTACAGACATATATCAATGGTTGAAATGCTGGAAAAAAGAGGGAATTTCGTTTTTCGTATTATTTGAAAATCGTACCAGTCCTACCCGGGGGACACATTTGGACTATAAACACAAAAAAAAAGAGAATGAATTATGGCTATCAATAACCATCTGAAGGAACTTCAAGACAAGGTGCAGGAAGTGCTGCCAAAGGAATGCGACCTTACGAGAATAGAGGTCGAAGGCCCCCAAGTAGTGCTATATTTGAAGAATATGCGTGCATTCTGCCAGGATGAGAATCTAATCACGCGCATAGCCTCGCATATACGGAAGAAAGTGCTGCTCAGAAGCGATTCCTCGGTTTTGATGCCTCCCGAGAAGGCAATGGAAATCATCAAGCAGCTCATCCCGAAGGACGCGGGGATAGTGGACATCAAGTTCGACGCAACATTCAATGAGGTCATCATCGAGGCGATGAAGCCGGGTGTGGTGATTGGAAAGAATGGAATAGTCCTAAAGAGCATCATCCTTGAAACCGCCTGGAGCCCCAAAGTGCTCCGCGCGCCCACATCGCCCTCGGAAGTCGAGAAGGCGATTCGGAGCTCGATGTTCAACAATGCGGAGGAGCGCAAAAAGTTCCTCACAACCCTTGGAAAGAAGATGCTTCAGGACGAAGCGAATCCGGATTGGGTGAAAATCACGGCCCTTGGAGGCTTCAAGGAAGTCGGAAGGAGCTGCATTTTGCTGCAAACAAACAACAGCAACATCCTCCTCGATGTCGGCCTGAACGTTGATACTTCGGACAACACCAAAAGCTATCCGTACCTGAATGCAATGGGCCTGCAGCTTGACCAGATCGACGCTGTAATAATTACGCATGCGCACCTTGACCATCAAGGCTTCCTGCCTTACCTGTATGCTTACGGGTATGACGGCCCGACTTATTGCACCCCGCCGACAAGGGACTTGATGGTGCTGCTGCAACAAGACTGCATTAACGTGCTTTCGCAGGAAGGCAAGACTCCTCCCTATGGGGAGAAGGACATCAAGAAGATGCTAACCCACGTGATTGTGAGAAAGTATGGCGAGGTCACCGATATCACCCCCAAGATCCGCTTCACATTCCATAATGCGGGCCATATTCTGGGAAGCGCAATGGTGCATCTGCACATCGGGGATGGGCTTCACAATTTAGTTTACACCGGCGATTTGAAATTCGGCCGCACAAACCTGTTTGACTCCGCTGACATTAGGTTCCCGAGGGTGGACACAATTTTGATGGAGAGCACCTATGGTGGCGCTGCGGATGTGAAGCCAAGGCTGGAGGAAAGCGAGCAGAAATTGATAAATGTAATACGGGAGACGATTGCAAACCGGGGGAAAGTGCTTATTCCGGTCCTTGCGGTAGGAAGGTCGCAAGAAATCATGCTGATCATGGAAAAATACATGCGCAACGACAATGTCCCGATTTACATAGATGGAATGGTGCGCGAGGCATCCGCAATCCATACCGTTTACCCCGAATATTTGCGCAGGGATGTGCAACGAAGGATCCTGCAGAACGATTCGCCGTTCGACAAGCCGATTTTCAAGAGTGCGATCGGAATGGATAGGCGTGCGCTTGTCGAGAGCCCCGAGCCTGCGGTCATATTGTGCACTTCGGGAATGCTTTCGGGAGGGCCTTCGGTCGAATTCTTGAAAATGATGGCATCCGATCCGCGCAATGCATTGATATTCGTGGGCTACCAGGCGCCCATGTCCCTTGGGAGGAAGATATTGAACGGCGATAGGGAAGTGCCGATTTTGAACCAGAACAAGCTGGATACGCTCAAGGTCAACTTGAAGGTTGCGAATGTGGACGGCTTTTCCGGGCACTCTGATAGGATGCAGCTTGTGAATTTTGCAAGGGCAATCAAGCCAAGGCCCTCCAAATTCTTCATGCTCCACGGCGAGGAGAGCAAGTGCGAGGACCTCGCGCGTACTGTTGGGAGGATGCTGCATGTCGAGGCCCGGGCGCCGCAGTGCCTGGATAGCGTCAGGCTCAAGTAAGCCGTTAGGCTTGTTTCCCCTCTAAAAATGCGCCCTATTTGGCCCCTTTAGGCTGCCGAAGCCAATTTTATGCCATTTCCCTATTCGTAAATCTGTTGTTTTTACGAGATAAAACGCCGCAAACCTTAAAAATCCTATTTTTCCCTCGTATTTCCCTCGTAAAAAAGCGCAACCTTTATTAACCCCCACTCCCTCGTAACTTTACTACTTTATTTGAGGGGAAAAGGGGTGAAAAGAAATGGCAAGAAAAGCATTCGGAGGAATGAAGATCGCATTCGGCGGCGCAAACGACTCTCTTAAGGACGTATTCGGAGGAACTCCAATTTCGCCTTCTGAAATGACCAAGAAGCTGTGGGCGTATGTTAAGAGGAAAGGCTTGACGAAGATGTAAGTTGCGCTTGCGCACTTCATATTCTACGCATCGTCCTCCTTTCAATTTTTTATTTTTTCAGCAGATTCTGATGGTTTTACCTCTAGAAATAAGCCGTTTTTTGTGTTGGTTAATTTTATAAAGCTCTTAGCCTTACCTATACTTGATAGAAGATGGCCGATTTGGAACTTTCTCACGGGCCGTGGAAGCGGATAGTGTCCGCGACATGGGGCGCTTACCCGGTGCAGATCTACCAGAATCCCGACAAGGTGCTATTGATAACGCTGTTCGAAAAGAAGGATGATGAAATTGTCGGCGTCCTGGTGCTGGAGAGGCGGGTCCTGATAGTCGAGGGCGATGCGGCAAAATTCCTGCTTTCGCAGAAGCGCGAAGTGACCATGATTGAAAAGATTACGAGGGAAAACCGTTTCAAGTATTTGATAGTCGATTCCACCCCCGCGTTCGTGCCCTACTCGGAATCGGAGCTTTCGAATGAGGTCGCAAAGCAATACGAGGAATTGGATGCGCTTCTTAAAATCACGAAGAGGGGCCTCGAGGCTAGCGGGGAGGTCAAGGCAAAGGAGTTGAAAATTGCCACTGATGACGAATCGCAAAACCTCCTTGGCGATCCGCTTGCAATACTTTCATACTCGAAGAAGGGAGTGATGATGCGTGAGATGCGTGAAGGCCATGCAACCTTGGCTGCAAAAATCCTCATGGGGCTGGATAGGGAAGGCCAGCGTGTCGAAGCAAATCTCAAATCCGCGTTTTCTTCGGTAGTCATAGGGGAGAGCAAGGACAAGCGGCTGCACATGCTGCAAATACTAATAGAGGGCGCGCTGCTAAACAGCATACCCGTTGTGGTTTTTGACTCCGAGGGTGCGTTCACCGGCCTTGCAATACCGAGCAAGAGCAAGGAGGATTTCGAAAAATATTCCATGAAGCCCCTGCCAATCGGGTTTCCATTCAAGCAATACGATCTCGGGAAGGGGCTATTTGTCGACCTGAGCCTGATCGATGCCGACTTGTTCCTATCCGCGTTCGACCTTGAGAAATCCGACATAGCGCCGCTCCTCCAAAAGGTCTACGGCGAAAAGCGCGAGAAACTTTCCGTCCTGGGGGATATAATCCTCGAGCTCTCATCCCTGAAGGAAACAAAGGAGATGCCCAAATTCACAATACTTCGCGCCATCAGGGTAATTGAAGTCCTGCAGAAGTCAAACCCGATGCTTTTCGGTAAAAATATTTCAGAGGAGCTTTCTGCCCCATGGAAGGATGGAATGGGCAAGGTGCTTTATATCCCGCTGGCAAAACAGAGGGATGCGGTGAAAAGATTGATAATCAATTGCGTCATGAAGACCGTGTCAGCAAGCCCGTTCACACCCAATAGCGTGCTGCTGGCATTTGAGCCTTCCTCGGAAGTCCTGAAGGCCGAACTTTTGAAACAGCTTGCCGATTTCCCCAAAAACGGGAAAGGCTACGTGCTGCATGCGGATCATGATGTCGAGGTGTCCGTGCTTCCCGAACCCGCCTTGAAAATAGAGCTAGTGGGGAACGAGCTGATCCTAAGCGAGAAGAACGAGGTGAAGAAACGGTTCATCGCGCGGCCCACTTACAGCCTTGGCAACGAATATTCCGGGATGACGGGAAAGTGATTGAATAGACATCGACGCCTTAGACAATTTCCTTTTCGGTTTTTTGATTTTGGTAAACGCCGGCGTACTTTATTATACCGTAAAGAAATTCTGGCCGAAAATCTGGATCGTTTTAGCGAGCATTGCTCTGCTAGCAATTTTTGATATCATATTGCTCCGCAATTAAATTTAAATTGCGTCTGATTATTTTTTTCTGCTGAGCTCTAGAGGTGTCAAAAAATAGCGGAGGGTGGAGTTTCAATGCCTCGATCTTAGAAGAAAAAGGCAATTTGAACCACCGGTCTTTACCCGAGGAAACTGCTTGCAGTCCCCTCTCCGGGTTATGAGCTTCGCCTGCCTTTATTCAAGGCATCCAGCGGGCACTCCTGGCTACCCTACCCCGCTATAAGAGAGTATTTTTATGCAATAATCCGGTTAAAAACGGTGCGGTTGGGCGAAACAGGCTATTTATAGCTCTTTTTGAAACCCATTTCCGCCTGCTGCGCCCGGATCGCAAGGATTTT
>JAZDKC010000043.1:0-17141 GCA_043803465.1 Microcaldota archaeon | reverse complement strand
CGGATGAAGTGGTTGATTACTTCAGCGAAACCGCCGGAGGTATCGGGGGCGCCGGAGGATTCGGAACGCCGGGCCCGGGGCTGCGCGATGTTTATGGTTCCAGTGGCGCAAGCAGCCGCGCGCTTGCAGAATCCAATTTGGAAGATGCGTGCGTCCAGCTCCTTAAAGGAGTTGAAGACAAGACGATGGTGGTCCAGCTAACCAAGAGCGGCGGCAACTACCAGATCGACAATTTCTGCATCCAAGGCCAATACGGCGACAAGAATAACCTATATGACCGCATCATAAGCGTTGCACGTTCGGAGCTATTGACTGCAATATTTACCTGGAGGGAGGCCCCTTCCCAAGAGGAAAGCGCCGGTCTTCCCCAGTCCCATAAAATCGAATTCATATTCGACAGGAAATCGGACCCTGCAGGGAAAGAAACCATATCCTTTGAGAAGGTGTACGATTCGGACATAACCGGCAAAGTACAATTCATTTCGAAATTCCCCGCTGCTCCCGGCATTTACAAGCTAAATGTCAAGACGGCAACCGATGAAAAAACCTGGGAGGGCGACCTGATCAACGACAATACCAACGGCGTCATTTGCGTGGATTGCATGAATCAGGCCGCAATTACCGCAGCGCTTGACGATGTTTGGGGCATCGCAGATGCACCTGATGGCTGCATCGTTGAAAGCAGGGGTTTGGGAGGAGTGTGGTTTACGATAAAACTCAAGGAGCCCCCGGGCAATCCGGCCTATAAGGATGTTTTAAAGCCCGTTATAACTTCAAATCCCAATTCGGAAACCGTGGCGCCCATTGCATACCCTGGCCTGAGCGGCTACAGCATCGGGGGCTACACCTATGAAATAATCGGAAAAGACCAGAAATTAGTTAGGAAGGGCAGTCTTATGGAATTAAAAAATTATGCCGCCTTTGTCTCATTAAAACGCAGTTTCAAAGATTTTCTATATAGTGGTTGGAACAACGATTGGGTTGACAACCCGAGCATGAAGAGGGAAATTTACGTAATATTACTTTACAATGGAAATCCGTTGCCCGGGCAGGAAGCGGAATCCGCGGACTCCCCCGGAATGGTCAAATGCACCCCTAAATCCTAATCAGAGATACCTTTTCTCCCTCAGGATTCTCTTCGCTCCGGAATAATTGTCCACCTTCAGCGCAAGCACCGTCTGCTCGCCCTCCTTGTTCAGGACGAACACGCTCTGGATGCTCATCTTCTGGTCAGCAAGTATCCGGGATAATTTGGCAAGCTCCCCTGGATGGTTTGGCATTCCAATGACCAGGACGCCCGAATCCATAACCTTCATCCCCAGCGATTCAAGCGCCTTCTTTGCCTCGCTGGTCTTCTGCACGACCAGCCGGATAATTGCCGTGCGGTTCGTGCTCTCAACAGAAATGGAGTCTATATTGATATTTTTGCTTGAAAGCGCCTCGCTCACATCCGCCAGCAGGCCGATGCGATCCTTCGCGACAACAGTAATCTCCTTGAATTCATCCATATTTGCCCCCTCAAAACAATTTATGCACAGAGGTTAATAAACTATTTGTTATACTCGGGAGGAATGCGGTTTTTCGTGAATTGTGCGCTCAAAATGCAGAAATATCCCTTCATGCATTGAAGAGGGCTTAGTCAAAAGGTTTATAAATTTTATTAGAGAAAACTATTCTCTCGAATCTTTACTAGGGCAAGCGCTAACTGTTGGTCGATAAGATGGATTCTACTTTTAGCCATATCTTTCTCCCGAAACATGCGATAGCTTCCGAAGAGGAGGTCGGGGAACTACTTGAAAAGTTCCGGATTACAAAGGAACGCCTGCCAATAATGAAATCCGATGATGCCGCAGCGAAAGCGCTTGGCGCAAAGGCGGGGGATGTGGTGAAAATTATCCGGGCGGGGGAGGGGGGAAAGGACGAATTATACTTCAGACTAGTGATTGATTGATGGATTACGCCGAGCTTACAAAGCAATATTTGAACGAGAACTCGATGATGAGCCAGTTCATCGTCTCCTACAACAAATTCGTTGAGGTGGGCCTGCAACAGGTTGTGGAGACGCAGGCCACAATCGAGCCCCAGGTCGAGAATCTGGTATTGAAATTAGGGAAAGTCACAGTGGGCCAGCCCTCGGTCACCGAAGCGGATGGGACAAGGCGGGTGCTTTACCCGCAGGAAGCAAGGCTGCGCGACTTGAGCTACACAACGCCGCTTTTCCTTGAAATCACGCCTCTCTTTTCAGGCAGCGAGGGCAGGACCGAAACCGTTTTCATCGGGGAGCTTCCAGTCATGCTGAAATCAAAGATATGCTACTTGTCGCAGATGAACCGCGACGAGCTGCTTGCAGCTGGAGAGGATCCGCAAGACCCCGGCGGGTATTTTATCATCAACGGCACCGAAAAGGCGCTGATCAGCATCGAGGACCTTGCGCCGAATAGGATTTTTGTTTCTAGGGAGAAGGAAAAACAGCTAATTCAGGCAAAAGTATTCTCCACGAGGCTGGGATTCCGGGGAAGGATCACCGTTGACCGCACCCGCGAGGGCCGCCTGTCGGTCACGCTTCCATCATTCAACAAATCAGTCGAACTAATAGTGCTGCTCCAGGCGTTGGGGCTTGACAAGCAGGAGAAGATTTTTGCCGCATTCCCCGAATCACCCGACATCCAGAATGATTTGATGCTCAACATGGAGGCGGATTCCGATGTGAAAACCCGCAAGGATGCGCTGGAGGCAATCGGGAAGCGCGCTGCGCCGGGCCAGCCAATTGATTACCAATTGAAGAGGGCCGAACTGCTCATAGACCGCTACCTCCTGCCGCACATTGGGGTCGAGGAAAAGGATAGGCTTGCAAAGGGGTACTACCTATGCAGGATGGCCGAGCGTGCAATTTTTACGGCCTACAAGAGGCGCAAGCCGGAGGACAAGGACCATTATGCAAACAAGCGCATCAAGATCGCAGGCAAGCTGATGGAGGAGCTCTTCAGGTATGCGTTCCAGTTCTTCGTCAAGGATGTCGCATACCAGCTCGAGAGGGCAAATATCCGCAGGAGGAAGATGACCCTTTTCACAGTTGTAAGGCCGGATGCATTGACCGAGCGGATCAAATATTCCATGGCAACGGGCAACTGGATGGGCGGCCACACGGGAGTATGCCAGCCTCTTGACCGGTACAATTTCATTTCATCCATAGCATTCATGCGCAGGGTAATCTCGCCGCTTGCAAAAAAACACCCGCACCATAAGGCAAGGGATTTGCATGGCACGCATTTCGGGAGATTGGACCCGAATGAAACACCCGAAGGCCCCAACTGCGGACTTATAAAATCGCTTTCATTGTTCTGCGAAATCACCGGCGGGGCGGATGAAAAATCAGTTGAGAAAAGCCTGAAGGGTTTGGGAATTACGATGCAGGCTGTATGATATTGGATTTGTAACCTGCGGGCAAGGGTTATTGAAGGGAATTAAATCGATTGTGGTAATTATGAAGTGCTCTGTTTTCCTAAATGGCCGTTTTGTAGGCTTCCACGACAAGGGTGGCGAGTTGGCAGGAGAGCTGCGGGATAGGCGCAGGAAGGGCGAAGTGGAGAATCAGATGAACGTATGCTATTATGACAAGACTAACGAGGTTTTCATCAATACCGACGAAGGAAGGGCAAGGCGGCCGTTGATAGTTGTAAAAAACGGAAAGAGCGTGCTGCTTCCAGAGCACACTGAAAAGCTTAGGAACAGCCAGTTGCATTGGAAGGATTTGGTGCAAAAGGGGATAATTGAATATTTGGATGCCGAAGAGGAAGAGAATGCATTGGTTGCAATCAAGGAAGAGGAGCTTACCCCGCAGCACACGCATTTGGAAGTTGATTCAACTGCAATCCTTGGCTATGTTTCAAATCAAGTCCCGTTCTTGGAGCACAACATGGCGCCAAGGGTACTGATGGCATCGCAGCATGCAAAGCAGGCATTGGGGCTATATGCCGCAAACTTCAATTTGAGGGGGGAAACTCGGGGCTATTTGCTTCTTTACCCGCAGCGGCCCATTGTGCAAACACGCGTTTACGATAATTTGAAGAATTACAAGAGGTGCGCAGGCCAGAATTTCGTCGTCGCAGTCATGAGCTTATACGGATTCAACATGAACGATGCGATTGTGCTCAACAAGAGCGCAGTTGACCGCACCCTTGGAAGGAGCGCATTCTTTAGGACCTACGCCGCAGAGGAAAGGCGTTACCCCGGCGGGCAGAAGGACAAGTTCGAAATTCCGCCGGAATACGTGCAGGGCTATTTGGGCGAAGAGACCTACAAGAACATCGAACCCGATGGCCTGATTTCCCCGGAAGTATTTGTGCCTGGGGATTCTGTTTTAATTGGAAAATCCTCGCCGCCTAGGTTCCTGAAGGAGATTTCCGCCCTTGATGTTGAAGTCGAGAAGCGCAGGGAATCCTCACTGACCGTGAGAAGCAATGAGGATGGGATTGTTGATTCTGTGATGGTTTCAGAGAGCAAGGCAGGCAACAGGTTCGTGAAGGTGCGCGTGCGCAAAACCAACGTCCCGGAAATCGGGGACAAGTTCGCAAGCAGGTATGGGCAGAAAGGAATCGTCGCACTTTTGCTTAATCAAGAGGACATGCCCTTCACAAAGGAGGGGGTTGTGCCGGATCTGATCATCAACCCGCATGCAATCCCTGGAAGGATGACCGCAGGCCATCTGCTTGAGATGCTTGGCGGGAAGGCAGCGTGCCTTGAAGGAAAGATACGCGACGGAACAAGTTTTACGGGGGATTCGCAGGATGATTATGAGGCGGTTTTGGAGAAATATGGCTTTGAGCACTCGGGCCATGAGCTGATGTACGATGGCTACACTGGAAAGATAATGTCCGCTAAAATTTTTACAGGGGTAATTTATTACCAACGGCTCCACCACTTGGTAGGGCTGAAAATCCATGCAAGGAGCAGGGGGCCCGTGCAGATGCTTACGCACCAGCCAACCGAGGGCAGGGCAAGGGAAGGAGGCCTGAGGCTTGGGGAGATGGAGCGGGATTGCTTCATCGGCTTTGGCGCAGCCTCGTTGCTAAGGGAAAGAATGATTGAAAGCTCCGACAAGACTTCCGAGCTGATTTGCAACAAATGCTGCACAAACGCGGTGTTCGACAAGCTGAAGAATAAGACATATTGCCCGCTATGTGAAAGCACGAGCATTTCCGAGGTTGAGATGAGCTATGCATTCAAGCTTTTGCTCGATGAAATGAAGAGCATCGGCATTTACCCGAAAATTAATTTGAAGGAGAGAGGTTGAATATGAAATAATGGGGTAGAGGCGACACGAGTAGGGGAAATGTGTTCCCCTCGAGGTGTCGAAAATTAATTTGAAGGAGCGGGGTTAAGGAAAAATATTTTTATGTGATTAAAATGAAAGTAGTCGAATCAATTGAGTTTTCCGTTTTCTCTCCAGAGAACATCAGGAAGCTCTCATCCGCAAAGATCACCGTGCCCGATACATACGATGAAGATGGCTATCCGATTGCAGGCGGCCTGGCCGATCAGCATCTGGGGGTCATTGATCCGGGCTTGAAGTGCAAGACTTGCGGCGGAAGGATGAAGAGCTGCTCGGGCCATTTTGGGCACATCGAGCTTGTTAGGCCTGTAATCCATGTGGGTTTCGCAAAAATGGTCTATCAGCTCCTGAAGGCGACATGTTCAAGATGCGGAAAATTGCTTATGGAAATCGATTCGCTTGAAAAGGCGCGCAAGGTCGCGGAATGCCCGCATTGCGCCGAGAAGCAAAAGCAGGTGAAGTTCATCCGCCCCATCTCGTTTTACGAGGAGGAGCGCAAACTGCTTCCATCGGAAGTTCGGGAAAGGATTGAGCGGATCCCCGATGAGGATCTGCAGAGTTTGGGGGTTGCATTCAGGCCTGAAATCATCATTCTTACGGTTTTGCTAGTTCCGCCGGTTTCAGTTAGGCCCTCAATCACATTGGAAACAGGGGAGAGATCTGAAGATGACCTCACGCATAAACTAGTGGACATCATCAGGATCAACCAGCGCCTTGCAGAGAACATTGATGCGGGTGCGCCGCAGCTGATCATCGAGGATCTTTGGGAGCTTTTGCAATACCACGTCATTACCTATTTTGATAATGAAACAGCCGGCATCCCCCCGGCAAGGCACCGCTCCGGCAGGCAATTGAAAACCCTATTCCAGAGGCTGAAAGGGAAAGAGGGCAGGTTCAGGTACAACTTATCCGGAAAGAGGGTCAACTTTTCCGCCCGTACGGTAATTTCGCCCGATCCAACACTTGGCATCAATGAGCTGGGGATTCCGGAGAGCATCGCAGCAGAGCTGACATTGCCTCTTACTGTCAACGAATGGAACATGGATTACGTGAAGGATCTGGTTAAGGATAACACTGAAAAAATCAATTATGTCATAAGGCCGGATGGAAGAAGGAAGCGCGTCACAAAAACCAACATCGAGGAAGTGCTGGGTGAAATTGCCGTTGGCTACACTCTTGAGCGGCAATTAATGGACGGCGACACGGTAATCTTCAACAGGCAGCCCTCGCTCCATCGTGTCAGCATGATGTGCCATACCGCCAAGATATTGCCGGGCAAGACATTCCGCTTCAATGTCGCGGATTGCAAGCCCTACAACGCTGATTTCGACGGCGATGAAATGAACCTGCACATCCCGCAAAACGAGGAAGCGCAGGCGGAAGCGGAGATTTTGATGAAGGTGCAAGACCAGGTGCTCTCCCCGCGCAACGGCGAACCGATCATCTCGGCTGATTTGGACCAGATCTCCGGAATTTACCTCATGACATTGCCCGGAGTTGTTTTCTCCAAGAAGGATGCGTGCGAATTGCTTGAAGCTGGCGGGATTGTCGTGGATGTGAAGGACGAAATCACCGGTGCGGAGCTGTTCTCGCTGATGCTGCCGGAAAAATTCGAGTTCAAATTCGTGAACAAGGTCAAGGAGGAAGTGGAGATCAAGAATTCAAAGCTTATTTCAGGCCACGTTGACAGCAAGACAAACGATGCAATCACAAAGGAAGTGTTCACAAAATTCGGGCCAAGTGCTGCCCAGAAATTCATCGATTCCGAAACGAAAATCGCCTCGAAGCTGCTCACCCACTATGGCCTCTCATTAAGCTTGGTTGATTACGAGCTCCCAATAGAGGCGAAAAATGAAATCCGTGAAGTGCTAAAGGAGAGCCGCAACAGCCAGAGGGCAGTTGTGACCCAATTGAAGGAGCGCAGGCTTGTTAGGCAGCCGGGCAAAACACTTAGGGATACTTTCGAGGAGAGGATGATGGGCATTCTCGAAGGCACAAGGGAAAAATGCGGAAGGGTGATCCTGAAATACGTTCACAAGGACAAGGTGATGTTTGGCGGCGTTGAACTCCACCAGAACTCTGCGATCATGATGAGCAAAGCAGGCGCAAAGGGCAAGCTGCTCAATGTGGTGCAGATGGCCGCCCTTGTGGGCCAGCAGGCCATTCGTGGCAAGCGCATGACCGCGGGCTACAACAATCGCATCCTTTCGCATTTCAGGAGGGGGGATTTGTCCGCATATGCAAAGGGATTCGTCGCAAACAATTACAAGATCGGCATGGATCTCGTGGAATATTTCTTCCATGCCGCGGGAGGCAGGGACTCCGTCGTTGATAAGGGAGTCAACCCGGCAAAAACAGGTTACATGCAAAGAAGGCTGATCAACGCATTGCAGGACCTGATTGTCCGCGAGGACCTTTCCGTCCGGGATGCAGAGGGCAATATTGCACAATTCATTTACGGCGGGGACGGGCTGGATGCATCGAACAAGCCCATAACTTATGGAGAGCCGGTTGGCGTTGTCGCTGCGCAAAGCATCGGCGAGCCCGGGACCCAGATGACCCTTAGGACCTTCCACTATGCGGGGGTCGCGTCACTCGCCCAATTAGGCTTCACACGCCTCGTGGAGATCGTGGATGCAAGGAAGACGCCAAAGAACCCGGTCATGGATATTATTTTGAAGCCCGAATATGCGAAGGATTACAAGAAGGTCGCACTCATTGCAGCAGGAATTGAGCAAATCACCCTCAACAAAGTCACAACAATCAGGGAGGATTTCGAGAGCAAGCGCATCAAGATCATCTTCAAAAAGGAGAAGATGAAGGAAATCCGGATGGATGAGGCAGAAGTGCTCAAGGCGATCAAGACCGTGTGCGATTACGAGAGGCGCGGAGAGGCCGTGATGGTCATACCAAAACAAGATTCATTCAAATTCATCAGGAAGACCACGACCAAGCTTTCCGAGATTTTGCTGAAAGGGATTTCGGGAGTGAACCGTGCGATCATCGTAGAGCAGCCTGATGGCACGCATTCAATTGCAACCGAAGGCACCAATTTGGAGGCAGTCTTGAAGCTTCCGGAAGTTGATGCCGCTAGGTCCACCACCAACGATATCATGGAAGTGCAAAGGGTGCTTGGAATAGAGGCTGCAAGGAATTCGATCATTGCAGAGATCCAGAAAGTCATGAAGGCGCAGGACCTCAAAGTCGATAGGAGGCATACAGAGCTTATTGCAGACGTGATGACCTACAAGGGAGATGTCAAGAGCATCGGCAGGCACGGGCTTGCCGGCGAGAAGGCGTCGGTTTTGGCAAGGGCCGCATTCGAGGAAACAGCAAAGCACCTGATCCATGCATGCGTTACCGGGGAGAAGGACGAACTGCGCGGCATCACCGAGAACATCATAATCGGTCAGATTATTCCTTGCGGCACCGGCCTTGTCAAGGTTGTCATGAAGGCCGGGGATTAGGCTTTTGGCTGAGGCGGCGCAATAGATAATTATTTAATATGCCTATCCTTAATGCTCCCATGCGGAAATTGTTGGTTCTGGTAATATTTGCATCGCTCTTATTTGCTGGCTGCTCCCAGCCTGCGAAGCCAACGCCCACTCCGATGGCACCATCCGCAAAACCTATCATAAAAATTTCCGCAACTCCAATAGTCGATGTGTCCCCAACCCCGCCGCCGACCCCCATCATGATCACTTCCGGCCCATCGTTCAATATTACCAACCTGACTGCGTTCATTATCTGGCAAACCAACGTCAGATCCAATTCAGTTGTAGAGTGGGGTAATGGCGCAGATTATGGGATGATCCAGTCGCTCGAGGCAAATTCCACCACTCATAAAATGAACATTTCCGACTTGAAATACAGCACAACTTACCATTTCCGGGTTGCTTCTTGCTTTGGCATCCAATGCAACAAGTCCGAGGATTTCAATTTCACAACAGTGCACAAACCCTGCCCAAGTGGATCGGCTTACTTCGCTGATGGCGATTTCTGCTTGGATAATTTTGAGGAAACCTTGATGTCGTATGGCATAAGCAAGGCAATTTCGCAGGCCGGAGGAATCCCGTTCGTTTCAATTTCAAGGGCGGACGCCGAAAAGTCGTGCAACCTTGCTGGAAAACGGCTCTGCACCTCCAAGGAATTCAATACAGCATGCAATATCGATGGCCAAAAATACGGCCCAATCGGCAATGTGGAATGCCAATTGAACAATTATTCGTTCATGGCAGCTGGATATGCGCGCAATTGCACGTCCCGTGAAGGGCCCCACGACATGATCGGCAATGTATGGGAATGGGTGTCTGATTCCGTTATTTCGACCACTCCTTACTATGAGGGTCTTGTCGACCGCGAAGATATCCTGACAGCCGGAAGGGATTACCAGCCGCCCAGGCAGCCGAGCTCTGTAACAGAAAATTTCGGCGGCGATTATTATTTCAACCTCGAAACAAACCCGAATTCGTTCATTGGAAAGGGAATAACCCGTGGCGGCGCATTCAATTCCTTTAGCAGGGGCGGCTGCTTTGCATACCAGGTGGGGGTTCCGCTTGGCGGTGCACCCAACATCGGATATAGGTGCTGCAGTTAATCCCGCTTTTATTTGTAAACTTCCGCTCCAGACTTCGGTATGCTGAAAATTAGGCCCGCTGGATTTTTCAGTTATTTGCGCCCGTATTCATACACTTCCGCTTCGTACCCTATTTTCATCCTGATGATGTCGCCGGTACGCCTGAACCCCAATGCCTCATGGCATTTGACGGAAATACTGTTCATGGGTTTGATGAATATTTCGAGCAGGATCCGCTTCTTTTCAACTGAAAGCAGTTTTCCGTACAGTGCCTTTCCAATCCCGTTTCCCTGGAAATCAGTTTGCACGCCAATCTGGTCCACAAGCACGAAATTTGAGTAGTTCTTTTTGTAAAAAGAAAATATTTCATTGTCCGAAAAGCCCGCATTTTCATCCATCACGAGCATATACCCCGCGATTTTGCCTCCGACCTCTGCAACAAAAAAGTATTTGCATGCTTTCATCAATCGCAAAAATTCTTCCCCCGACCTTTTCTGGATCAGGAATCCGTCAGATCTTCCGGGATAGGCCAACGAGTGCTGGATTTTTGTGATTTCAGGAATGTCCCCTATGGCGGCATTTCTGATGATGGGCTCCATTCTTATCCGGCCCTTGGTTTTTTTGGAATAGTTTTGATTGGGCATGGCCTAGATAATAAAATGTTAACCTATTAAGCCTGCTATGCCCCGAGTTTCCTTTTCATGAAGCTTGCCAATTTTCCGTACGCCTGCTTCTGCACATCCAATGATGGCAGCGTCACAACCCGGAAATACCCCTCATTTTCCGGCATCTGGAAGCCGCTTCCTGGCACGACCCTCACGCCTTCCTCCTCCAGCAGTTCCAAGATGAATTCCTTATCCGTCCTCCATTTCATCTTCTCCACTTTAGGCAGCGCATAGAACGCGCCTTTCGGCGGGTTGCAGCTGATCCCGTCAATCGAATTCAGCGTATCCGAGGTGAATTTGGCCCTCTCCTTTAGCCATTGCAAATATTTCCGGTATTCCTCCATGTTTTTGTCCCTCTCCTTTATCCCAATTGCATATGCATGCTGGACCGCATTATTGGCAGAGAGCCGGAACGCGCACACCTTCACCATTGCCTTGAAAACCGAATCATCGGAAAAATTCGAGAACAGCATGTGGCCAATCCTCCAGCCTGGGGAGTAGAATCCCTTCGAAAGGCCATCCATTGTAATCACCGGAACCGAATCCGTCAATGAGGCTGTCGGAACATGTTTCTTTCCATCAAATCGCAGGAGGTGGTAAATTTCATCGGAAATAATCGCCACTTCCCCCTTTCCCCTATCCTCGACGGCATCTATAATCGCCTTCAATTCGGGCTCATCAAAAACCGCGCCTGTGGGATTGTCGGGATTGATCAAGACAACGGCAACAGTATTTTTATCGATCGCCCTCTCGATTTCCTCCACTTTCGGCTTCCAATCATTTTTCGGGTCCAATGCATAATACCTCGGCTCTCCCTCATACCAGTTCGTCCTTGCGGTGTAAAGCGGGTAATCCGGACGTGGCAAAATGATATTCCTCCCTTTCTCAATGGTGCACCCGAAGAAATAATCCAGAAGTTCGCTAAGCCCATTCCCAACCACAATTTTATCCGCATCAGCCTCCCTAATCCCGATTTTTTTCGAATATTCCGCAACCGCCTCCCGTGTTGCCACTTCCCCTTGCTCATTTGCATATCCGTCGTGCTGCCCGCCCATTTCGATGATCCCGACCAGCGCTTTCTTGATGTGCTGGGGCATCCCGAAGCCATATTCGCCCAGGTTAGCACCCGGATCGCCGATATTCAGCTCGTAGGTTTTCCTGCCCTGCTTCTTTAGCTCTTTTACTTTCAGGGCAACATCCTGGTCCCTGATCGCATAATTCGCCCTTCCTACGCGTGCGGCAACATCAAGCATCGTATCACCTTGGAAATTAGGAAAGCTTTCGCTGCGAATGTTTAAAAGCGCTTACAATGGATTCGCATTTCGCGGATCGCCGAAATTAAACCTTAAGTAGAAGCAGAATTAAGCGTTGGAAAAAAGATGGATTAGGCTATTGGTTTAAACCAGCATTCAAAATTAGACGTGAATCAATTGGGATTAAGCCCATATGATTGATTAAAAAAAATAAAAAAAAGGAACAAGCTTAAGCAGCCTGTTCGTCCGTAGCCTCTTCCTCGGAAGCCTCTGCAACCGGTGCCTCAGCTGAAGCATCGGCGGCCTGGGCCTCTCCGGTCTTTTGTGCAATCGCGAATCTGTTCCTTACTTCATTGATCCGTATCCTGCATCTTTCGCCCTTGCTTGTGCCGGGCACGAAGATTATGAAGCCCTGAATCTTGCAGATTCCGTCTCCTTTTGCAGCGATGTCCGTTATCTCGACATCGTACTCCTCTCCGCTTTTGACTGGCGCTTCCCTTTGCGAGAATCCGCCGCCTCCGCCGCCACCGCCAAATCCGCCGCGATCGCCCCTATCTCCATAGCTGCGTCCGCCGCCTCTCCTATCTCCCCTATCTCCGCCTCTGTCTCTAAAACCCATACCTTACTTCACCTATCTATATAGTTGCTCATGCTAATCGCTGCAAGGAAACTCTCATAGAATTAGAAACCATCCTCAACGAACGTACTCAATTCACTCAAGCCCTTAACTAATTAGCCAACAACTTAGTGTTATTAATACGGATATATGAGTTTATAAAATGGTGGTTTAGGTGCCCTTTTATAGTGAATAACGCAGACCGTCTTGGCAGGTATATTATCGCTTAAAAACCCTCTCTTCTTTCTATTAGTTTGTGGGGGGTTGGAATGGCATATTCTTACGCAAAGGCAGGGGTAAATGTCGATCAGGTCAAGGGCATTCAGTTGAAGGTAGCCGAATTGCTCAGGGGAACGCTTTCAAAGGATGTCATTATGGGTGCGGGCCATTATGCGGGTTTATTGAAGGTGGGCTCAAAAACCATCGCAATTCATACCGATGGAGTTGGAAGCAAGGTGCTGGTGGCACAGGCACTTGAAAAATACGATACTGTAGGCATAGACGCCATTGCCATGAACGTGAACGACCTAGCCTGCTTAGGTGCACGCCCAATCGCGATAGTAGACTATTTGGCAATTGAAAAAACCGATGACAAGATGATTCTGGAGATCATGAAAGGCGTTGCAAAGGGCGCCAAGGAGGCGAAATGCGCAGTTGTGGGCGGGGAAACCGCAATTGTCCCGGACCTGATCAAGGGGCTCGGTGGAAAAGGGTTCGATTTATCCGTAACCTGCATCGGCGAAGTTGAAGGCCCGATGATTACTGGCAAGGGAATGAAGGAGAACGATGCGATAATCGGCATTGAGAGCTCTGGAATACATTCGAATGGTTATACGTTGGCAAGGCGGGTGTTGCTAAAAGGGAAGAATGCCAATAACGATGCGCGTTTAAAGCAAATGCTCATTCCGACTAAAATCTACTCGAATGCAGTGCTGGAAATCCTCAAAAAGGTCAAATCCGTCAAGGGCCTCGCGCACATCACAGGTGGCGCGTTCTCAAAATTGCAGAGGATCGGTGCGTACTCGAAAAAGGGCTTCCTGCTCAACAATATGCCCCGGCCATTATCCATATTCCGGCAGCTTCAAAAGGAGGGCGCCATCCCGGAAAGGGAAATGTACCGCACTTTCAATATGGGCGTGGGCTTCTGCGTCGTGTGCGGGGGAAAAGATGCGGAGAGGGTGGTTGCAATCTGCAAAAGGTACAATATGCGCTCTCAACAAATCGGAAAAATCATCAACACGCAAGGAGTTTACCTCTGGAAAAAGGGGAAGTTGACAAACCTGAGCTGATAGAATGGATGTATTGAATCTGGAGTTCTTGAGGATCGCGGTCGCAGTCATCGGAGTAAGCGCAGCCGCGTACCAGGATTACAAAACCTCCTTCATAGACGAGAAAATCGTGTATTTCATAATGGGGATGGGGCTCGCACTGAACGCGCTTGCATATTTCCAGGCAAATGACCTGATGCTGCTTTACGTGCTGATCGGCTCATTCGTCATTTTCGTGATGGGCTACCTTTTTTACAGGAAAGGGCAGTTGGGGATGGGCGATGTTTTGCTGTTCGTCGCAATCCAGATGATCCTGCCTCTGGCGCCGGCAAGCACGCATATGCTCAATCCCGCATCGTTCGCATTCCCGAGCGTGGAAGAGCTGCCGGGCGAAAACTGGTTCCTCATAGGCTACCTGAACGTATTCAAATACATGCTCTTCTTCGTTACAATATTCCTCCTGAGCTCCTTCCTTGCAACCCTCGGCAGCTCATTCCAGTATGCGATGAAGCTTTTTAGCTCCAAAAAAAGGCTAAGGCCCAACCGGATGTATGCGTTCGCGTCGATTTTCTTCGTGGTTCTGGGCACTGCGATTTTATATTACACGTTCGGGCTTTCCCTCCTGACCTTCCTGTTCTTCCTGCTCCTAATTGCCAGCGCATTCTTCCTCACCTTCAAGGACCAGATTCTAGACGAGATTGTGATCCAAAGAATCGGCATCAAGCAGATTGAGGATGAGGACATTTTGGCAATAGAAAAGATGCCGCAGGAGCTGGTTAGGAAATACGGGCTCGAGAAAGTGCTTACCCAGAAGCAGATCAAGATTTTGAAGGAGATCGAGAAGAAGGAAAAGATGAAATTATTTCCTGTCAACAAGATCCTGCCCCGGTTCGGTCCCTATATCCTGCTTGCCTTGATACTCGCCCTGCTGTTCGGCAACATCATCGACATGGTGATGTTCTTCGGCGCAAGGTATTGAAAAAAGCAATCCCGGCAAAGGCGTGAATATTATTATTCTTCTCATTGTTAACCCCCCAAAAATAAAGGCAAGTGCGATTCTGTGGGGTTAACGGCCCACGGACTAGTTAATGAGAGGTTACCTTACATTACAATTCAAAAATGTGTGCTAACATGGCCATTAATTGGTTTAGGCATACATTTTAACCGTTAAATGTGTGCTAACATTTAATAAGCCCAAAATGCATAATGGTTGCATGAGGATTAGAATAAAGATCGTACACGGAATAGGATACAATTACTTGGAAGAAACAATCAGGCTCGAAAAGCCAAAAGTGTATTCGATTTTCCTTGGGCAAAAAATGCCTGGAAAGGCTCAAATTGAGAATTTTAAGAGCAAACTGATAGATAAGATTTATGGGGATCTACTCGGGGAAAAGAAGCGAGTTTACCTGACTAAGGAACAGTTGATCGAAGCAGAAAAAAGAAGAATAAGGTATTCTGCAAAGGTCAAATTGCTGGGAAAAGCGAGGTTGGATGAAAAGGATGAGATCGATACGGTCAACTTCGTCTATACCACCCTGACAACGGAAGGAGTCCCAATAACAAAGGAGGATGCGAACTTAGCCTATAGACTTACACAAAAAAACATGAAAAGCATAAGGGATGAGAACCTTCGGGTTGCACTAGACATGATCAAGGGGCTACGGTTCGTTAAAGATAGCAAGATAGGCATTTCAATTGATTTTATCCTCAAATTGCACAACATAATAATGGCGCAGTATGCCGAAAAAGGCCCCGGTAGCATAAGAGATATTCCTGCGTACATCTATTTGAAAAGCTATGAAAAAGTTGAGGAGATCGGGTTTAAACCAACTCCGCCGGAAATGATAAGGAACAAGCTTGAGGACCTGATGAAATGGTACAACGAAAATGTCGATAAAATGAACGCAATCGAGTTTGCAAGCCTTCTGCACCTTCGCTTTTACATGATCCACCCATTCAAGGATGGAAACAAGAGGATGTCGAGGCTGTTGCTGAATAAGGCATTTCTTGATTCGGGCTATCCTACGCTTAACATTTCCAAGCAGTCGCAGGCATATTTTGATGCCCTGATTGGTTCAGTTGAAGGAAAGGATGAAAAGCCGTTTGTGGAGTTTGTATATTTGAGATTTATTTCCGATATTTGAAATTTGGGAAGCTGCAGATCTGCTGTTCTTCACGCTGGTTGGGCTGGAGAATAGGGGGATTGATCTGCAGAAAGTTTTGGAGGAATTGAAGAGGAGGAGGAAATAGATTAATGATAAATCCCTTATTTTGAGAAGGTTTATTATCTTCGAATAGGGTAATTGTCATATGGATAGAAGCGGATATTGCATAGTGCGTGATGATGCCGTTTATTTTGAGGACTTCTTATTAGATTATTACTTGGAGGCTGCGAATATTGTAAGGCTGCACCCGATTTCAATTATCAGGGAACCCCGCCCTCCGTCAAAGGAAATTATCAACTTTGGGGGATTGGACGATCCGAAAGTAAGGAATACCCTGAAAAAATTAGAGAAGTTTCTTGTAAAACAGGAGTCGAACGATGAGATCGAGGATAAGCACAGGATTGGAGTCTATTTTAATCGGGATAACAACGGCAATTTCATACCCATACCGCAGAAATGGCTCTATTACAGGTTGGAAGGTGAATTGAAAGAATACTTAAAAGTTTCCAAAATGTTCATGCATTCTTATTCTGATGAGGAGTTCCCACTTTGGGGTTTGGAAGACCCTGCTTTCTTCAAAGATAAGGAACTTTTAGCGGAAATTATTTCCCATGAAACGGCAATATATGTTCATTTGACAAACGAAGAAAAAACTCAGTTCGATTCTCGTAAAGTACCCCTTACGCCAATTTAATGAAAATAAGGAGTTACCAATCTGTACCTAATTTGTAGCTATCTGGTAACAAATAAGAATGAACATTTCCAGGGCACAGTGCTTCAAAACCCCTGCTCGGCAAAGGCGTATTTTTTCCAAACTAATTTAAACCGCATAACTCTTTTTCATATATGGGAAAGTTCAGAAGTGGAAAAAGGGTTCTCGTAAACGACCTTATGCAGGAAAAATATTCATACTCCTTAGTGGAACCCGAAGGGAAGAATTTTGATCCGCAGTTCAAGCCAGAACTGACACCTAAACAAATGCTCGAAATGGGCGTTTTTGGGGGGAAATATATGACTGATTGCAAGAAAGAGTTTCCGAAAGATTGGTTTTCCAATGCAAAATTATGCCACGAAAAACACGACCCAAAGTTGAATTTTTTCAAGGTGAATGCATCAAAACCGCTTTCTTATTGGCAAAATTGCGGCTGGATATACCCGGAGGACCCAAGAGGGTGGTTCCAGTGGTATTGCAGGTATTATCTGGGAAGAAGAAGCACGGATGATATGCGGCAAATAAAGAGATGGAAGGCAATGAGGCGGCAT
>JAZDKC010000042.1:0-55137 GCA_043803465.1 Microcaldota archaeon | reverse complement strand
CTCCTGGCTACCCTACCCCGCTATAAGAGAGTATTTTTATGCAATAATCCGGTTAAAAACGGTGCGGTTGGGCGAAACAGGCTATTTATAGCTCTTTTTGAAACCCATTTCCGCCTGCTGCGCCCGGATCGCAAGGATTTTCTCTATTGCCTTGATGCGCGTTTCCGTGTGCCTCAGCTCTTCCTTGTTGTCCAGGTACTTCAAGTCCTTCGAGCAACTTGGGCATTTGAACTTTTGTTCCATCGCAACATCAAAATTAAATTTTGAGCATCCTTTGGTGCATTTGTAAAGCACAGCGCCCTCTTCGGCTTCGATTCCATGCCTTAGCCTGTCGCCCTCCTTCCTTTTGATCATCAGGAAATTCTGCATTGCCCTATCCATGTTGGATTTCCAGGTATAAGTGAACCAGCCATTCTGCAAGTTCTTTTCGCGGGTATACTCCACAAAGCCATAGGAATGAAGGTGATTCAATATCGAGCGGATTTCGGCGAGCTTCAATTTGGTTTTTGCCTCGATTATTTCATCCGTGCAGCCATCCCCCGTGCTTAGCAGAACCTGCAGGCCCTTGTTGCCAATGCTCTCGCACACAAACTCGTGGAGGTATTTTACGAATTCCGGTCCCTTGGGCTGTGCAGGGGCTTTGCGCATACTCAATCCTTACTCAGCGAAAATATATATAGGTATTGTAAAATCCTCTCGTAACACCATAATAAAATATTATTTTACTCGAGGAAGGAAACCACGCATTTTTCCATCAATAGCCCCTCGAGCGGATATTTTACGAGGGAACTTTCGGTTATGGAATACCGCCGCATGATTTCCCCCTCAATTCCGCGATTTAACCCCAATTTCGCTTCTTTTCCGATGCGTTTCAAAATTCTTCCCGGAATGGGCGTTTTGCTGGCTATGCCGACGGTGTTGCAATCAAATTTGCAAAAAGCAATCGCCTTGTCGATGTTCCTTGAGCATCCGATCCTGCAGAGCCATTCGATCTGGAATGCATTTGCCACGTTGATTTTCTTCCTAAAATCCTCCTGCGCCTTTGCAAAACTAAAGCTTATAAACTCCTCCAGGAGCGCCAATTCGGGGCGTATGGCTATGGCTTTATAATTCTTGATGGCGCTAATTATTTCCTCATTTTTCAGCTCCGTTTCAAGAGTGTAAAAATACAGCATCAGCTTAAGACGACGCTGGAAATAATTAATTTTTCGGTTAATGGGGGTGTAGCGCAAATGGTACAATATCACGCATCTTTCAAGACGAAATCATCCGGAACCGGTGCGCAGAAACGGGCGAATAGGGACAAGATTCTCGCGAATTACGGCGGGTTCTTCGCCCGCCCGAAGTTGCAGAAGGAATCCGACAAGGAAGAGCGCGAGCTGCATCGTGGAAAGGGCGCGGTGCACAAGGTCAAGCTCAAATATGCGATTTTTGCAAATGTAGTGCAGAAGGATGGGAAAATCAAGAAGGTCAAGATCATCAACGTTCTGCAGAGCCCGGACAATCGCCACTACGCTTCTGAAAACACGATCACGAAGGGCGCGATTCTCGAAACTGAGCTAGGCAAGGCCAAGGTCACCTCGAGGCCATCGCAGCACGGAGTCGTTAATGCGGTTTTAATCTGATAGGAAAATATCTTAAACTGCTTGGCCCTATTCTTTTCCATGTCCGAATGGCTAATCCCGCTGCTTTATGTTCTCGGCGGCTTGATTGTCGTTCTTTGGTCAGCTGAGAAAAGCACAAAGCATGCGGCAGAGCTCGCAAGGATTTTTGGGATCAGCGAGCTTGCAATAGGCTTCATTCTTCTTTCAATTGCCACATCCCTTCCGGAATTTGTGATTTCCGCCACTGCCGCATTCAAGGGAGGCACCGACCTTTCGGTTGGAAATGTTTTCGGGGCGAACATTGCGGACGTTACGCTTGTCTTGGGGGTGGCTGCGATTTTGGGAGTCGTGGCAATTAAGCGCAAGGACCTCGACCAATTGGTAATGATAATGCTTGCCACAAGCCTGATTTCGCTGTTCTTTGTGATTTATGAGCCGGGCAGGCTGACTGGTGCGGCTTTATTCTTGATTTTCCTTGCGTATGTTTATTGGATGCTTTCGAAGGGCAAGAAGAAGGGGGCGCCGATAAAGGAACCGCAGAAGCGGGTGTTTCTGCCGCACCTCACAAAATTCATATTTTTCATAGCAATAGTGCTCCTGATGGCCCAAATCGTCGTTGACAATTCGATCAGGCTGAGCAATATTCTTGGGATTGCAGAAACTGTGATCGGAGGCACGCTGATTTCCCTGGGCACCACTTTTCCCGAGCTGTCAGTGAGCATTGCGGCTGCAAGGCAAAAGAAGGAGAAAATGGCGATCGGGAATGCGGTTGGAAGCGCGATTGTGAACCTCACGATGATCTTTGGAGTTGCCCTGATGATCAACCCTGCGATTTCCTTCGCTCCCGCGTTGAAGCTCATCATCTTCTCGGTTATCGCAAACATGGTGCTGCTTTACCTGGTGATCGTGAGGAAGGGAATCGATAAAAAAGCCGGAATGGCGCTGGTGCTGGGCTATTTGGCGTTCCTGGTGATTTTTGGCGCTGGAAGCATTTGATTTTTGGTGAGGCAATTGCGAGGGAATTTTCGGTTTTGGCTGCTGGCGTTTTATTCAGTGCTGTTGCTATCCTTCGCCAATTTGGATGGGCTTGTCAGGCCTTATTTTTCAAACGCACCTTTCGGTGGGCTGCTTTACCCCCTGCTATTCCTCTCAATTGGTTTTTTCATTTTGCTCCAGAGCGTGCAGATCCTGGTAAAGGCGCTGGTTGAGCTTTCCCGCATATTTGGTATTTCGGAATTCACCACCAGCTTCCTTGTCATTGGAATTGCCGCCATATTGCCGGAGTTTTCAATATCCCTTAATGCCGCAATTGATGGGAATCCATCATTCGCCTTGGGCTTGCTTATGGGGTCGAATGTCACCGACCTTACATTGATACTGGGGGCCGTTGCGATATTTGCATCAAGCGTAAAATTTACAAGCACGCTCATCACCAGGAATTTCACTTATTACCTGATGCTGCTTAGCCTTCCCGTACTTCTCATGCTCGACGGCGAGTATTCGCGCTTAGACGGTTTGGTGCTTCTGGTGGCATTCGCACTGTATGCGTGGCAAATTTCTACGAGCAGGAAATCGACAAAGGATGTGTTTGGAGAAGTCGGGCAGCACAAGCTCAAAGTGGCAACACAATTCCTGGTAATTCTGCTTTCGTTGTTCGTCCTTTTCTCAAGCGCAAACATCGTTTCGGACAATGCGATTTCGCTTGCAAGCATATTGCGGCTGCCGGCAATATTCCTGGGTGTACTAATTGCCGCTGCCACGTGCCTTCCCGAGCTTACCTTCTCCCTCGAAGCGATTAGGGCGGGGAGGAAAGGGCTGGGTCTGGGCGACATTCTTGGAAACGTAGCAACGGATGCGACCTTTACTTTGGGGCTGATAGCATTCTTTTTCCCCTTCCGCATTCCGCAACTTCCAATCGCGCTTCTGACCGGCTTTTCAATGGTGGTGGTGGGGTTCATGGCGTTGCAGTTCATTCGTACCGGAAGGCAATTGGACAGAAAGGAGGGGCTGATGCTGTTGTTGGTATATTTCGCGTTCATTATCGCCCAATTCGCACTGGAGAGCAGCCTTGCACTGCCCTAGGCTGCTTCCCAAACCTTCCGCTTTGCCATCTTTCCCCAGCAGTCCTTGCAGATGGTAAGCCTTACGGTTTTGCTTGCTGTTTTGCTAGCCTTCTGGCAGTTCCTGCAAACATACCTGCTGCAAGTCATGCACTTCTCAACATAATGCTCTTCCTTGTTGCAACGCTGGCACTTATTGACCAATGACACCACCAAGGGGGATATCCCCCTACTCGTGTCGCCTCTACCCCCTTAATTACTTTTTGCAATCAGAGGATAAAAGTCGACAATTTCGAATATGATTACTCTAATTTAAACAGAGGGAAGTTTTATGCCGTAAAGCGTTTTTAAGGCTTTTTCTTGGGCAAAGATTCAAAAATCAGTCAAAATGCTTTAAAACCAGCCCGGATTATATTCAATTAGGGGGGTTGGAATGAAACAAGGCTTAGCGATCATAGGCTCGCAGTTCGGCGACGAGGGAAAGGGCAAAATCGTCGATTTTCTTTCAGAGAAGGCGGATTACATCGTGCGGTTCAACGGCGGCAACAATGCCGGCCATACCGTGAAAATCGGCACCAAAGAATTCAAGCAGCACCTTCTTCCAAGCGGGGTATTCCATCCTAAAAAAAGAAATTTGATCGCTTCCGGAGTTGTGATCAATCCTAAAGTGCTTCTCCAGGAAATTGAAAATTTGAGGAAAAATTACATTCATATCTCCGCCAAAAATTTAGGCATCGATTTCCGCGCCCACCTGATAATGCCCTGGCATATCCTGCAGGAAGGCGGGGAGAATTCGCAGAAAATCGGAACCACCCAAAGGGGCATCGGGCCGTGCTATGAGGACAAGGCTGCCAGGACCGGCTTGCGATTCGAGGATCTTTTGCACCCGGATGTCCTGACCTTCAGGATCAAGGAGCAATATGAGAAAAAAATCAAGCTTTTAGAGCATATGCGCATCTACTTCCCGGCAGATTTCACTTTCGCGAGCATCATGTCCGAATATTCCGCGTATAGCCGGGTTTTGAAGGATTTTGCAACTGATGTTCCTGCTGAATTGCATGAAGCGCATTTGAAAGGCAAATCCATTCTGTTCGAGGGCGCGCAGGGCACATTTTTGGATAATAATTTTGGAACCTATCCGTTCATTACTTCCTCCAATGTAACAGCTTCGGCAGCTGCAGTCAGTTGCGGCGTACCTGCTTCATTCATTACGAATCCGGAAGGGGTTGTGAAAGCATACACTACGAGAGTTGGAAATGGAATTCTACCAACAGAATTACAAGGCGAATTGGCAGAAAAAATCAGGATGAAAGGCGGAGAGTTCGGCACAACAACCGGCAGGGCGAGAAGAATTGGGTGGCTCGATTTGCCGATGCTGAGAACCGCGATAATGCTGAATGGGTTTACAGGTTTGCACCTCACCAAATTGGATGTTCTCGGAGGTTTGAAGGAAATCAACGTTGCGACGCATTACCAGATCAAGGGCAAACCGCTTCAATATTTCCCTGCTGATTCCCACCTGCTCCCGCAATGCAGGCCTGTTTACAAGACCTTCAGGGGATTTGGCGAGCAGGACTGGAAATTGGTTGCCAAGAAGGGCAAGAAGCAAAAACTGAACGCGCTCCCGAAAAGCGCACTCGCATATATTAAATTTATCCAGCAGGAATTGAAGGTGCCCTTCGTTTCGGTTTCAGTAGGGCCGGAGAGGGAGGAGATCATTTTTCTGAAATAATTTTCCTCACGAGTTTGCTCTTGCTCTTTTTATCGCGTTCCTTGCTTTCTTATAAAATATTCTGAAATCAAGCGCATAATTAAAAGAACGCCTTATTGCCGCATCGAGTATTTTTTTTGATGTACGTGCATCAAAACCCCTTTTCTTCAGCCTTTCTAGCGCCGTCATTTTTACATCCCTTGTCCAGCCTCGCTCTGCGATGTCGTTTTTATACCTTATGAAAACCCCTTTTCCATGTTTCCAAATTTTCGCGTTAAAATCATCCGTTTTCGCCAATTGTTTCGTCGTTATCCCCATACTCGCCAGCTTGAACAGGTCGACCTTTTTTGCCATGTAACTTGCGCCATAGAGCCGGACCCTTCCATTAGCAAGCGCACTCCGGATTACCGCAAGCTTAGCCTTCTGCCAGCCAATCCACAGTTTTTCGGGCACGGTTCTTGATTTTTTTTCCGGCTTTTCCTCTTCTTGGGTCATACATATCGGAAAGTCTTATTAATTCCGATGATTAAATGGTTTTCTATTGGATTTTTCTGATTAGGGGGGTTGATTTATGAATCTTGGAGCAAAGATCGCTGAAGGCAAGACCAAAATCGTTTATCAGGATGCGTCGGACCCGGAGAACGGTGTGCTGTATTTCAAGGACGACATTACCGCCGGTGATGGCGCAAAGCACGACATCCTGAAGGGGAAGGGAAAATACGACTGGCAAACGACAAAGAATTGCTTCGAGCTATTGAGGACGAAGGGCATTGCCTCCCATTACGTTTCCGCTCCGGAGGACAATTACCTGATTGTCCGGAAAATGAGGATGATTCCTCTCGAGTGCGTGGTGCGCAGGATTGCCACCGGCTCATTGCTGAAAAGGGTGCCGTTCAAGGAAGGGACCGTTTTCAATCCGCTGTTGTTCGAGCTGTTCCTGAAGGACGACAACCTGCACGACCCGTTCATAAATGACGACCATGCCGTAGCACTGAAAGTCGCGAACCGGAGTGAGATTGATGAAATTAGGGATACGACGAAAAGGATTTTTGAAATATTGGAGAAAGCGTTTGCGAAACAGGGCATTGCTTTGGTTGATTTAAAACTTGAATACGGCAGGGACGCCAAGGATAGGCTTTTAGTTGGGGATGACATTACCAATAATGCGTGGAGGATCTGGCCCGAGGGCAAGAAAGAGAAGATGCTTGACAAGCAGCTTTACCGGGAAGGCAAGGTGGGCCTGGATGCGGTGCTTGAAGGCTTCAGGGCCGCTGCGGAAATATCGGATAAATTTGTTTGAAATTAGGGTGGCGAAAAAGGCAATTGATCTGCGGATTGAGTTCGCCTTTTTTTGGGTGTTTGAAAAATGCTTCCAATAGCAAAATTCCTGGAACCGAATTACGGGAAGCTCATAGCGTTCATCGGATTGATGATCATTACCTTCTATTTCGCATTCCCCGCGCTCTCCACGCCATGCTATTATGGATCCGATTGCAAAGTCAGCGATGTGGCGTGCGTGTCCTCCGCATACGATGCGCTTTCGGTCTGCGAGCGGTCAAAAACCATTTATTCGATGCTTTTTTCCGGATTCGCGTACCTCATCTCGTGTGCATTCTTCCTCGCATACAAGCTTTTAAGGAATGAGGCATACTCATATTATTACGAACAGGGCTGATCGCATGAACTGGGGTAAATTCGCTACGCCGACGATGGGGAAATTGCTGATAACCATATTCTTCCTATTGGTTCCCATACCCCTTCCGATGCAAGTCGCCGCTGTCAACCAGGCGAAATACACCCCGTTGCTATTCGTTCCTTTCCTTAAGACTTCCACTATCTATGCCTACGTTGTAATCTTGCTGACCATCGTTTTGTTTTACATACTTGCGTGCCTTATTAGCCATTTGTACCACAAGTACATACTGCGCGATTTGCCCACAGGTGATTCCTTTGAATGAGTTAGTGCCCGTAGTTATTGGCTCCAAAGCGGATGAGCAGTTCGCTTCGAAAATCCAAGAGCAGCTTAAGGAGTTCGGGATTGAATCGCAAATGAAGGTGTGCAGCGCGCACAAAGCGACTAAGTACCTGCTGGATTTGGTTGCGTATTATGACAAGCTTGGCCGCCCGATTGTTTACATTGCAGTTGCAGGCAGGAGCAATGCGCTAGGCGGCGTGCTCGATGGCAATTCCCCGAACCCCGTGATCAACTGCCCGCCGCATTCTGAGAAGTTCGGCGGCATGGATGTGCTCTCTTCGCTTCGGATGCCTTCCGGAATAGTGCCCGCAACAATCCTAGAGCCGGAGAATGCCGCACTGTTTGCGGTGAAGCTATTTTCAATGAACAATGCTGAATTGAAAAAGAAGCTTGAGGCGTACAAGAAGAAGCTTACTGCTGCCGCGTCGCCGAAGTAAATCTTATATTGCCTCTGAAAACCTTTCCCTGCATCCAGGTACTTTGAAGCCTACGCAGGGATCTTTCAATCTCCTTAATACTAGCCCCAGTCCAGAAAGAAATCGTAGCCAACCTGTTTAGTGGCACCTCCCTGTATTCTTCCCCGCCCTTTTTTACTGACGGAACATCCTCGATGTGCTTGAGCACTTCTAGATCCAATTGGATTTTTTTTCTGGCTTTCTCATTGGCGAATACCCTCGTAAATAGCAGATTCGAAGTCCTTAAGTCCTTTAACCCCAGACCATACGCTTCCGACAGCATGATCAAACCCCCCTCTGTAGGGTTGCGCGGGGAATCATAATGGCTCACAATCACCATCCCTTTTTTTGTTTCCGCCAAAGCCTTCAAGTAGGTGATGAACCCGTGTGCATCCACCAATGCAGGGATGGGCTCGAAGCTCACGTAGGCCTCCGCGTTCTCGACTTTTGGAATCCTGTGAGAGTAGGTCGTCATTGTTTGCATCGAGTCCTTCCGGGCATCCGCGTATTGCCTGAGCGCATCCGAGAATATTACTTTAAAGCCATTTTTTTTCAGGACATCGGAAAACTGCCCTGTAAAACCCGCGAAAACAACCAGCGGATCCCGCCCGACCTCGTGTTCCCTGACGCCCAGAATTCGCTTCATAGCCCTCCTGATTTCATTTTCCCTGAAATCGTATTTTGTCTGCCTTTCAAAATCCTCGATTCTTCCGCCAAGAGATTGAAAATCCGTGCCATGGGCGAATTCGTTCATTAGCTCAAAAATGCTTCTTGGCGCGGGGCTTTCCTCATAACCTGTTGAAAAAAATCCGGCAGTTTCGTCTGCCTTTTTAAAGGTCGGGAGATCCACCCTCAATGTAGCCGAGCCGTCGTATTCCTTGTCGAGTATTCCTTTCAAGGTTCGTTGGGGAGGTTTGGAAAATTTCGTATATGCGAATCTGGCAACCGGTTTCCACTTTCTGAAGCGCGATGGTTTCCTATCCAATCCGACAGGAAACTTCCTGCTGAATGGCACCAGAACCCTAAGCCTGCCCTGAAAACCATGTTCTCCAAAAACTAATGGTTCGCCGCTCTGTTTCCATCCGGCTTTTTTCGCAAATCTGATCATCCTCTCATTTCTTCCATCGACCATGAACTGCGCCATATGCCAATGCAAATGCCTTGCCTTTGCCAATATCGCTTCAAACGCAGCCCTTCCAGCGCCTTTTCCCCTTTCAGAAGGAACTAGGAAAAAATTCCAGATCGTTTGCTGGGGCGAATCCAGAACGACCGCGCCAATTGTCCCGCCGTCCTCTTTTATTATTTCGTAGAACCTTTTACCGGCTTGAGGTTGATCGGATTCCGGCATTTCGAGATATTCGGTTCCGCGTCCTTCGTATACCTTTCTGGGATAATTAGTTACTTCTCGCAATTTTATTTTTCCGGGCTCGGACATAAATCAAATAGCTGCGGCAAACTATTTAACCATATCTCAAATAATCAGCTTATCTCCTTGCCGTTTCGGCTTCCCTCGGAATTTGTTGCATCGCTTGTTGAAGCCTTCCAAACCGAGCCGTATTTCTCCTTCATCTGCTCCTCGATGTTCCTATTCCGCTTGGTTGCTTCCTTCACGAATTCCCCTGAAATGAATTCCGCGCCCTCGGTTTTTGCAATGTCGCCAGCGAGCCTCACGATTCCGCTCAATTGCCGGAACCTTAGCGTAAGCGCATCAGTTGCATTATCGTATAGTTTCGCCCTTCTCCTTGCCTCTTCGATTATGTCGTTTGCAGCATCAATTGTTGCATGCGGGATCTTGCCATCCTTGCGGATTTCCTGCGCAATGAATTGGAGCATCTTCTCCCGGTTCGCGGGGGTATCGGGCATATGCGTATCCAGCAATACCTCGTAACCGTTCCCGATGATCCGGGATCTCATCGGCGGGATAATGTATTGCAAGTCATTCATGTTGCTTGCAGCAATCAGGACGAAATCGCACGGCACGTCATCGACCTTGACCGATGCCCCCGAGCTCTGTGGGTTCCTGCCCACTATCGCATACTTCCTCTCCTGCAATGCGGTAAGCAAGTAGCGCTGCAAATAGCTAAGTGCCCCTAGCTCATCTATGAACAGCACGCCCTCGTGTGCTTCGTGGATCGTCCCGGGGTTAACCCTCTCGTAAGGGTGCGAACCGATGAATGTATTCGGCCCGCTCGGGGTGAGCCTTCCCCCATACGGGTCGTGCCTGATGTCCCCGAGCAATTCGGTCTCGGACGCGCCTGTTGCAATGACGAAATTCTTCCTGTTCAGCGGAACGAGCACTTTCCTTGGCTTTTGCTGCTTGAGCTCATCTAGCTTCTCAAGGGATTTTTGGTCGAGGATCCGGACTTTTTCACCATACCTTTCATAAACAATAATTTCCTCCTTCCCAAACTCGTTGATTTTCGTGGTGTGCACGCGTTCTGCTTGCCTTGCGGAAAAATAATCCTGCAGCAAATCGCCGAATGGCGAATATTCGCGCCTGAATTTTTCAGTCCCGCAGTTCGGGCAGCTAACTTCCGATGCCTTGCTTAGCCTGTTGCACTTCCTGCACCGAAAGCCTAGCTTCTCAGCGACAAATGAGGGCACATCCCTGGGCTCCGCGATTTTTCCCTGCAGCTCTTTTTCCAATGATTTCTCCTTTTGCATATCCCCCGCATTCTTGATTTCCACTATCGGCCTTTCCGGGTTTTCGGGGTTGTGCAGTACTGAGATTTCCTGAGTTGGTTTCACGAGGTGGTATGCGATGCTTTGCGCAATTAGTGATTTCCCGATTCCCGGCGGGCCCACAAGCAGCAGGTGCCTTTTTTGCGTTGCCGCCAGTTTTGCGACCTTGACCGCCTCATCCTGCCCTATCACCTGCTCCAGCGGATCCTTCGGTATCAAGACCTCCGCGGTCGTCATCGGATTCGGGATGCCTTTCTTAAGCGATATTTCCACGATTATCACAAGAAGCTCTCAATCGAAATTATTAAATGGTCGCATTTTCTTTTCGAGGCAATCCTAAAACTGCTCCAGATGCCCCTTGCCCCTCAGGATGATGACCCTAACCCTTGCCTTCTTGAGCGCATCCCTTAGGGCTTTATCCATTGTCGCAACAAAAAAATCCTCGGACTTGTTTTTTTCCGCAAATTCCTTGATGGCCTCGTCGGTTTTTCCCTTCAATTGCAGGATTTCAAATTTTCCGCCCTGGTTTGCAATATAGCCGAGCATTGCATTTGCGTACGGCTTTTCCCTGCCCTTCATCGACCTCAATTCCCGAAGCGAATTTGCAAGCACCAGGAATTCCACCTTGGCGGCCAGAAGTGATTGGATCTCCTCGAAAATATCGATGTGGTTGCTGAATGGCAGCAAAAGGAAATTCGTATCGAGCAAAACGCGCATAACAATCACAAAAACGGAGGGGGAACGAGCAATCTGCTCAAGGGGGAGTTCCCTCCCCCGTCGCAGATACGGGCTCGGCGGGATTTGTCCCGCCTTGCCCCCTTTTGTAAAAGGTGGCGATGGCGCCGCCTCCAAAACATTTCTTTTTGTACCGACACTACTTTTTCTTTCCAAGAAAAAGCCGTGTCACGGGCTCGGCGGGATTTGGACCCACGGCCTTCTGGTTAAAAGCCAGACGCTCTAGCCAAGCTGAGCTACGAGCCCTTAAACAACATATGCGGACTACGTCGATGACCCTTGTTAAAGGGTTCGAAGAGCCCGCCAAATGCCTATTGACTTCTACGAGCCCATAAGCTTAGGGTTTTGGAAGGCAAGATTTATAATAAACGCATTCTTAAGCTAGTCTAGTATTTTTGGTTTAAAAGTGGTACCCCATGCTGGTATTCCTGCTAGGCGTCAAGGCGGTTGGCAAGAGCAAGCTCACGTCTGAACTGAACAAATGCTTGGATGGCAAAATTCACGAGATCAGCTACGGGGATGCGATGCTCGAGATTGGGAAGGAAAAGAACCTGATTACTGATCGGGAGCAGATCGCGAAATTGCCAAGCAGGCAGCAAAATGAGATCCGGCAGGCGGCTGCCGAAAAAATAAGGGAGCTTGCGAACAAGGAAGAGTTCGTCTTCCTGAATACCCATGGCTACATTTATACGATTCCGTATCACACCTACCTGCCGGGTTCGCCGGATTCCGTTTCGGATCTTCTTAGGCCGGATGCAATATTGCTGGTTGAGGCGGAAGCGGAGGCCATCATCGACCGGCGCAAAATGGATCTTGAGCGCACCGGCAGGCAAAGGGAAATCGGGACCGAGTCCGAAATTGTCGACGCGCTGCTTTTCGAAAGGATGGCCGCTGTCCACATTTCCATGAAATATGCGTGCGACATCAAGGTATTCGACAATACGCTTTCCGTAGAGGAAAATGCGGAAGAGATACAAAAGCTTTCGGGCCTTTTTAAAAGCGCGGTGAAAATCACATGAATAAAAGAAAGGGGCAGAGCGCGATCGAGTATGTGATGATAGTCGGGGGCGCGATCATGTTCGTAGTTCTGGTCGTGCTGATCCTGCGTTCGGGCGTGATCAGCCACGCAATTAACGACCTTGAGAACAAGACCGGCGATTTTGAGACGAAATACATAAAGAACTACCTCTTCTACGATGATTTTGATTCCCCCAGCGCGACTAAAAATAAATGGATAAACCTTACCGGATGGTGGATTGTCGACAAGGGGGTTTATAACATTTCAGCCCCGTCAGGAGGTTACAAAATAACAAATGCCCGAGGCAGATTTGGTAATTTCACAATCGAAACGCGCCTAAGGAGAACCTCCGGGCTAAGCGTCGGTTTTGGCATCAGAATCAGGACCAATAGTTCAGCACCCAACAATGGCTATATTTTACTTGTCAATACGGCTAACACCCTATTTCTAGGCGGCGTGATCAATCAAAATTTACCTGGATTAGACCTGACGCAATGGCATTACCTGAAACTGAAGGCCGAGGGCAATACGTTTGATCTCTATATTGATGGAGCGCATTACGGCCCCTTTAGTGATACCGACAATACCTGGATGTCCGGTAATATTGGGCTTGTTATAGCGCCACAAGATGGTGCCGAGTTCGATTATTTCCGTGTCTGGCAGGACTAATCCGGATTCATTTACTTGGTGTGTTTATGGAAGAGGCAAGCAGCAACAAAGAGCGCGCCCAGACGACCACCGAATATCTTTTCCTGGTCGTAGGCGTCATCATCTTCATCGTGTTGGTCTACACGCTTCTGCAGGGCAATCTCGTTGGCAAGGAACAGGTGAAAACGCAGGAGCGCATCGCAGGCTTCCTGAAAATCGGCGAATACCTGCTCTTCTCCGACAATTTCGATGCCGGAAGAGCCGACCAATGGAAAATCATCAATGGCGATTGGGGCGTGGAAAATAAGGAGTACGTCCAAAGCGATATTGCAGACGAGCAGAAAACCACATATGCCGGCAAGGCGGGCTGGGTAAATTTTTATGCGGATGCCCTGGTGCAATTTTCCTCCTTGCCCGCAACATCCGGCTTCCTGGGCGGAATTGCCGGCCGCGTGAACAAACTGAACGGCAACAGGTACGTTTGCGGATTCGTGCTCACAAACCCTGCAAACAGCGAAGGCACATTGACCCTTTACCGCTTCTTCAGCTGGCAGGGCGATCCGGTAGAATTGAAAAGCTCCCTCACCTTCCAGATCGACACGAACGTGCACGCAATCGGAATAAAGCTTGCGGGCAATGATGTCGGCTGCCTCTGGGACGATGAGGAAAAATTGATTTACAACGATGCGACCCCTTTCAAATTCGGGATGCTTGCATTGGAGCAGCGGCTTGCGGAAACGCATTTCGATTCCGTCCGTGCGAAATCCCAGGCAGGAGCGGATCCAACAGGCCCAACCCCGACCCCGCTGCCATCCGTCACCCCTTCCATCACCCCTTCCCCATCCCCCAGCGTGACGGCATCCGCCTCTCCGAGCGCCTCCCCTCCCCCCCACGGTTTTAGCTGCCTTGACGGCACTCCCCTGAACTCGTGCAGTTCAACCAAGCCGCTGTATTGCGAAATGGTGCTTGTTGATCCGATTGAGGGAATCTTTGCCCCCGGCCTGGTTCCGAAATGCTCCACCTGTAGCTGCCCCGGGAGCGAAGAGTGCCTTCCGAGCGGCAACTGTTCATCCGGCATTGTCATTTCCAACGTCACCGCGTACAACCTCACCTTTACAAATGCGATCGTAAACTGGAGCACCAATTTCGCCGCAAACGGAACAGTGGAATATGGCAATTCAACGCAATACGGCGCCAATGTAACCCATTCGGATATGCTGTTCGAGCATTCGTTGGTACTTGCTCAGCTAGAACGAGGCACCGACTACCACTACCGCATAACCAGCTGCAACGCGACCGATTGCGCGACCTCCGGCAATTACAATTTCACTACCCCCTCGTTCATAATTTACGATGTACTCTCGGCTTTCATAGAAAAGGACACCGCACTCATACTATGGACCACGGACATCAAGACGAACTCCACAATCGAATGGGGCATCGATACCTCTTACGGCAACCTTACCACCAAGGCCACCTTTGAGAAAGTCCACGCCAAGCAATTGACATTATTGCACCCGAATACGCTTTACCATTTCCGGGTAAGCGGCTACAATGCATCTCTTCACAACGTTTCCCAGGATTACAACTTCACTACTCTCGTTGCCCCATTCTGCATGGAAACAGACGGAGGCATCAACGCCCTCATACCGGGAAACCTCACCGACATTACGGGCAACTATTCCGATTACTGCATTGATGAAACCCGTTTGCGGGAGTATTACTGCAGTTCGCCAATAATCAACGGGGTTAACCTGGCCTTCAACTGCACACTATGCAGCAATGCGATTTGCCTCGACCCATACTGCGGGAAGTATTCGGGGACTGTTTACAACTCCACCGGGAGTTATTCCGATTACTGTAATTCGACCACACTGTTGAAATACGAATATTCCTGCGATTACACTACTGTGAAATTAACAACAACGCCGGTTTCCACGTGCATAATTGACTAATAAAACGGAAATCGCGTCCCTGCCTTTAATAATATTCCATGCCTAATTTAGGCTGAACGGTATGCGATTCTTCAAGCACGGCGATTCATTGGCGATAGTGCTGCCCGAGAAATTGAGGAAAGGCTCTGAAGTGAAGGAGGACGAGGAATACGAGTTTTTCGAGGCGGAAAAGGGCACCTTCATCCTGATTTCCAAAGGGAATCTCGAGGGCCTCGCGAAAAAAAGTGTTTGGGCCGATTTGGTCAAAGGAAGCGCCATGCAAAATCCGCAAGGCACCGAACAAAAGCAAACTTTGCAAATAACCGGACCAAAACCGGTTGTAGGACTAACGGACGATGCCGAGCCCGAGAAGCTGATTGCAACAAGGGGGTTTGCCGTGATCTCCGCAGAGGAGGAGGCGCGGCGCATCTCAAAACTTTTTGAAAAGGAGATCAAGGCGAATGAAGTGATGGGCGTCCGCGGGTTCGATAAGAAGTTTTACATCGTTTCCGGCCAATTCTTCAGGCAGAATGCATTCAAGATCCTGAAAATGATGGGAAGCAAGGAAATGGCCCTGAAAGACATCTCATTTTCGATGAAGATCGATGAAAGAGGCTGCCTTGCATGCCTGATGCTGCTCAAGGAGCAGGGCGAAGTGATAGAGAAGAGGCGGAACGAATTCAAGGCAATAAAGTGAGTAAAATGAATTATCTTATCGCACACGCCAATGGCGGCTTCAATGCGTTGCAGCTTAGCGATCTCACACCCGATGATTCGTTGGTATTGCTGATCGCCATAGAGCGGGACAAGCTTGCGGCCGAATTCGAGACGCACATGAATAAAATCGTGCGTGAGGCGGAGCAGCTGCAATCGCTTTTGAAGCAGAAGGGGGTTGCCGCCAAAGTATTGATCGAATGGG
This sequence comes from Microcaldota archaeon, assembly GCA_043803465.1. GTDB lineage: Archaea > Micrarchaeota > Micrarchaeia > Norongarragalinales > SBBD01 > JACRGC01. The sequence goes on along the minus strand of JAZDKC010000042.1, from coordinate 39,396 downwards.
GCAACAAGGAAGAAGTGATTGCGACTTGCCTTGCAAGGGAGCAGGCAATTTTATTGAAGTGAATGGCGTTGATTTGGGCGAAAATGAATATTTGGTGGTTCCATGAAAATTATCCGGGATGCAATCCACAGCAATATCGAACTGAACGAGCTGGAATTGGCCATTTTGGATACGCCGCAGATGCAGCGCCTAAGGCACATCCGGCAGCTTGCCTTGACCTACCTTGTTTACCCCTCGGCTTCGCATACGAGGTTCGAGCATTCCCTTGGCACGTTCCATCTTACCAAGCTGCTGTCCGACCGGCTTTTTGAGGACAAGCGCGAGCGAGAGCTGCTTTGTTTGGCGGCAATGCTCCACGATGTCGGGCATCCCGCGTTCTCGCACCTTCCGGAAGAGCTGATCCGGGAGCATACCGGGAAAACGCATGAGCAGCTGGGGGAGGAAAAGATCATTTCCGGAAACATCGCGGATGTTTTGGTGAAAAACAGCATCTCCCCGAAAGAGTTATTGAAAATTTACAAGAGCGAAAAAGCGGAGATCATCACCTCCGAATTGGGCACGGACAGAATGGATTATCTGCTAAGGGATGCATACTTCACCGGCGTTGGCTATTCCCTAATTGATGCCGAGCGGCTCTTGTTCTCCCTTGCCTTCAAGGAAGGCAAGCTGATGATCCAGGAGAAAGGCGTGCTGGCTGCGGAATCCCTTTTGGTTTCGCGCTACCTGATGTTCAATGCTGTTTACAACCACCATGCCGTTCGCATTGCAAAAGAGATGCTCGAGAAAGCGCTGCGGGTGGCAGTTAGCCATGAAAAAATCAAAATTGAAGAAATATCGGACGGGGCTGATGATGTTGTTTTGAACACGCTACGGGCCGAGCCGCTAGTGAATTCCATTTTGACACGCAACCTGTACAAGGCTGCATACGAAAAGGCTGATTTTGCAATCGGAAAGAATGAAAATAAGGCGAAGAAGGAAATAGAGGGTGCTTTGCTCGCTGAGCTGAATTACGCCGATTTCGTGATTTGCCTCCCGAAGCAGCCGATGGGCGGCATCAAAATGAAATTGCTCAAGGAGTCGGGGGGAACTGTTGATTTTTCCTTCGTTTCGTCGATTTCCAAGGCCGTATCCATGCAGCCCAAGGCGTCGGGCCTGATTGTTGCTGCAAGCAAGCAATCACTCGAGAAGGCGAGGAAAATCTGCAAGAAAACACTGTAATGCAGTTTTTAGATACGAATAAAAACCATTATTCCCAATCAATTCCATCTATTTTTGCAGGTGATTACGTGTTATCATCAGAAAAGATTGCCGCAGATGAATGGGGCCCGGAGTACGTTGTGAATGTTTACGATCCGAAAACCGGCATGGAGGGCGTGCTCGTAATTGACAACACCGCCCGGGGGCCCGGAAAGGGCGGCATCAGGCTTGTCCCGGATGTTACAATTCAGGAAGTATACCGCTTGGCGCGTGCAATGACGTGGAAAAACGCGCTCGCTGAAATCCCATTCGGAGGCGCAAAAGCGGGCATTAGGGCGGATCCTAGAAAGATTGACAAATTGCATTACATGAAGGCGTTCGGGGAAAAATTGCGCCCCCTGATCCCTGGAAAATACATCGCCGGCCCGGATATGAATACCGCTGAAATAGAGATGAAGGCATTTGCGGAGGCAGTAGGCTCCAACAAGGCCGCGACCGGGAAGCCCGCATCCATGGGCGGCTTGCCGCACGAGCTTGGCAGCACCGGCTTTGGGGTTGCAAAGTCCACTCTTGTTGCACTGGAATTCTACGGCTACGAGCCGGAAAAAACCAAAGTGGCGATCGAAGGCTTTGGGAATGTGGGAGTCTTTACAGCGCGTTTTCTTGCTGAAAAGAATGTGAAGATCGTTGCAGTTTCGGATTCGAAGGGGGTAATCTACAATGAGATGGGCCTTGATATCAAGGTGCTCGAATCAATAAAGAAAAAAACAGGCTCTGTGATTAATTACAAGCCCGGTAAAATATTGAAGGGGGAGGAATTGTTCAGCTTGCCCGTGGACGTCCTGATTCCAGGCGCCCGCCCAGACGTAATTAATGATTCAAATAAAAACTCCGTCAAGGCGAAAATGATCGTCCAGGCGGCAAATATTCCGATCCCGGAAAAAGTGGAGGCGGAGCTGGAGAAAAAAGGAATCAGGATGATCCCGGATTTCGTAGCAAATGCGGGCGGAGTGATAAGCTCTTATGTGGAAACGATAAACGGCTCGCCGGAGCAGATGTTCAAAATTGTTGAGGAGAAGATCAAGAAGAACACCGCTCTGGTTTTGAAGCACGCAAAGGAGGAGAAGGTCACCGCAAGGGAAGCTGCTGTGGGGATCGCCAAGGAACGCGTGCTGAAGGCGATGCAAGAGAGGAAGTAATCATCCTCCCAAAAAGGTTGCGACCGCCCAAATTGTGCCGATGCCGGCCAGAATGAAAATCAGCTGCAGTGCGGATTTTCCCGGGTCCACTTCCTTATGCAATTCCGGCACGAGATCTGTTGTTGCCATGTAAATGAACATGCCTGCTGTGAACGCGAGCGCAATCTGTGCGAAGTTCTCCACGAATGCTGCAAAATAATAGAATGCCAGAGCGCCGAGAACTGCCGAGAGTGCCGATAACAGGTTCAGGGCGAGTGCGCGCTTAGGCTTGAAGCCCGAATAGATCAAAACAGTATAGTCGCCAATCTCCTGGGGAATCTCGTGGAATATTACCGCGATCGTTGTTGTGATTCCCGTGGGCATGCTGGCCATGAAGCTTGCTGCAATGGCGACCCCGTCAAAAAAATTGTGAAGCCCATCGCCAATCAGATTCAGGTAACCCAGGGGTTTGATGCCGTGCATCTCGGATTTCTTGTGCATGCTGTGATGGTGGTGCCAATGGACGACTTTCTCAATTATGAAAAAAACCAGGATCCCCCCGAGCGTGTAGTATAATGCGTTCTGGGCATTGCACGCCTCCAGCGCCTCTGGGAGCAAATCCAAAAAAGCCGCTCCAAGAAAAGTTCCGGCAGCAAAGCTTACAAAGAAAAACAGCAGCCTATCGGCCCAGCCCCTCCTCACCTGCAGGATCAGTATGCCAATCAGGGAGATCAGGCTTACCAGGACCGTTGCAGCAATTATGTATTCCAGGACCATGCCATTTACTCGGTGAAAAGAGTTAATAAACTTTGTGTAAAAAGTTAATAACAATGGCGGTTTTTTGCCCCATAATTAATAACGTGACAGATATGGAAAGCAAATCCGACATCATGAGTTTTTCCATGAGCAAGTCGGAATCCCTTGCACTTTCAAAATTGCAGGAAGAATTGCAGGTTAAAAGCCGCTCAAAGCTTCTGCGGATTGCGCTTGAAGCGCTGGAATCCGAAAGCAGGGCACTTAAGGATTTCAGGGGCATCATTTCGGCAGTATTGATCGTTTCCCATTCGCAGCTCTCTGATGCAAGGCTCTTCAGCCTGAGGCACGATTTTGACAGCCTGATCAAGATGCAGCTGCATCATTCACTTCAGCAAGGATGCATAGAGCTCTTTTTCATTGAAGGGAGCGCTGCTGAGGTGCGGGAAATGTATGCTGCGTTCAGGTCAAATGCAAAAGTGAAGAATGTCAAGATTTTTGTCTTCTAAGGGCGTCCTTATAATTATTGGTTGGCAAAACATAGCTGATTTGAATGGGCAGGATTTTCATCAAAACCTACGGCTGCACGCTCAACCAATCGGATTCGGGCCTGATGGAAGGCTTGCTCCTGGAAAACGGGCATGAGTTGGCCAAATCTGAAAAGGAGGCCGATGCAATCATTGTAAACACCTGCGGCGTGAAGGAAACAACCGAGAATAAAATACTTTGGCATTTGGGCGAATTGTCAAAATCCAAAAAAAAGGTAATCGTAGCCGGCTGCCTGCCCGCAATGAACCTCCAAAAAGTAAGGGGGGCAATCCCCAATGCGATCGGCTTTGTAGGCCCGAATTCAATCAATGGGATAATCCGAATTTTGGAGGAGGGCAAAAGTGCCAAAGCCGCCATCGCATCTGAATTTTCAGATAAATTTAGTTTGCACCCTTCCATTCACCCCCCAGTCGCCCGCATCCAGATCTCCTCGGGTTGCCTGAGCAATTGCACTTTCTGCGCAACAAAAATTGCGCGGGGGAAATTCCAAAGCAAGCCCGCAGAGATGATTGTTTCCGAGGCGAAATTGGCAATTCAGCTTCGTGCAAAGGAAATCCAGCTAGCATCGCAGGATAATAGCTGCTATGGCTTTGATTTGAAAACCGATTTGACGGATCTGCTGCAAAAACTCAATGAGCTGGAGGGCCGCTTCCGTATCCGGGTGGGGATGGCGAACCCGCAGCACATGCTCAGGAACCTGGATGAATGGATTGCTGCATTCAAATTGCCAAAGGTGTACAAATTCCTGCATATCCCGTTCCAATCAGGTAGCAACAGGATTTTGCAAGGGATGCAGCGCGGCTATTCCGTTGAAGAAGCAAGCGCAGCTGCAAATGAATTCCGAAGGAAAATCCCCCAAATCACTCTTGAAACCGACATGATAGTTGGCTTTCCGGGCGAAACAAGCGAAGAATTTGGGGAGAGTATGGAGATTTGCAGTGCGCTCCAATTTGATGTAGTGAACGTTTCCAAGTACTCGAAACGAAAAGGTACCAAATCCGCAGGAATGAGGCAGATGCACAGCAGCCTCATCAAGGAGCGGGCGGGGCAAATGAATGCGCTTGTGAAAGAAATCGCCCTTTCCCAAAACCGGAAATACATCGGAGAGGAATATGATGTTCTCCTGCTCGAAAAAGGGAAGCACGGCTATTTGCAGGGCAGGAACGGGAATTACAAGGCGGTGCTCGTAAAGGAGAGGAGGCCCGATAATTCAAAACTGGAGATTGGGCAATTTGTGAAAGTAAAAATAGCAGATGCGTCGGTCACTTCCTTGATCGGCGAAACGGTTTAAAAACGAGGTTAAACATCATAATCAATTGATAAGGTGATGATATGTCTTTCATTGAAAAATGGGCTGCTGTGTTACAGAAACCCCAGGAAACCTTTGCAGCTGAAAAGCCAAATGCATCTTTCGGAAATGCGTTCACCCAACTGCTTTTAGGCGGGGTTATAGGCGGGATATTCCTCGCGATAATGACCTTGATATTCGGTGGTTTTGAGGCTGCAAGTGGCAATTCCCTTGCCGCCGTTGCCCACGGTGTTGCCGGTATACTCGGTCTCTTCATCTTTCCGATCCTTTTCCCGTTATTTCTTATCTTCGTAGGCGTGTTGGTAAATATCTTGAATTTCATCTTTTCAAAATTAGTTGGCGGCCAAGGCACTTTTTCCCAGCAATTCTATTTATGGTCGCTATACACCGCCCCCATAATGGTGCTTGTCGGGCTCTTCTCGCAAATTCCTTACCTTGGAGCTATTGCAAATTTCCTTATAGGGATTTTTGGCTTGGTAATGCTGTTCTGGTCCCTCAAGGAAGTGCACCAGTATTCGAGTTTCAAGGCAATTGTTGTAATGATTTTGCCAGGGCTGGTGTTGATTGCACTGGTAATTGGGTTCGTGGTTTTCTTTTATGCGGGCATATTTAATCCCTCTAAAGATCTGTTTGAGGCTAGGGATGGACCGGGTGTGGTTCCCTGTGGAGGATTTGGGGTATTTTCCTGTTCGGCCAGATCCCAAAGTTCAGGCTTCGTTCTCGAATTAAAGAATGCACTCGGAAGGACAATCGAGGTAAAGGATGTAACTGCGTTGGGTTTCTCCGCATGCACCTTTGATGGTAAAACCGTGCCTGCCAATGGATTGCTTTCCGTTAGCTGCATTAACCCCGCCCTTACTACCGCCATGACATTCGATACGCAGATAACTGTAATCTATACTGATCCCCAATCAGGGCTTGAAAGGGCGGATACTGGCGGTTTTGTAATGGGCCGTGTGCTTTAGAGGATATTTAAATCGGGCAACCCCTGCCTTCCATCAGCCCGGCGTTCCGAACATTATCACTTTAATCCCGGTCGCCATCATCTCAATCCCAAGCCCAATCAGGAACAGGCCCAGCAGACGGCTGACAAACCTCGCATACTCCAGGTTCACATTCGGTATCAGGAACGAAGCGAGGATGAAGAAACCGCCTACAATCAGGAATGCCGCAATCAAATTGGCAAATACGACTGTTGTCCCCACTTCGGCTGCTTTCAAGATGAGGAACGACATGGTTGCGGGTCCTGTAAGCAGCGGCGTGGCAATCAGAGAGGCCAGCGCATCCGGATGGTCTCCCGAGTATTCCTTCCTCTCCCTGGCCATGCTCAAGCCCAGCAAGAGAATGACCAGTCCGCCTGCCGCCCTGAAAGAGTTTATGTCGATGCCGTAGATTGAGAAAAGGGCAGGCCCCACAAGGACGAATGCGCATGCGACGGCAAAGCCCAGCAACGTCGATTTGAATGCAATGGCTTTCACGTTCATTTTCTGGTGGTATGCCAGGAACAGCACCGGAATTGAGGACAACGGGTTCAATAGGAACGCAATTCTGAGTATCATTGCTGGGTCTAGCATGTAGCTCACTTTAAATAAGAGTCTGTGGAAATAAACTCGCGGATTTAGCAATACGCATAATTCATTTAAAAATGACACCTCTGGGGAAACTAGTCGCACCAGGACAGGGGTTCTGGGCGTGCCTAGAAACTTAGGGTTTCTAGTGCATTCCCTACTCGTGTTACGTAGAGCTTCGCTCTACTAACATCCAAAAGAGCTTTGGATGTCGCCTCCCCCTTTCTAATTAGTACTGCGAATCAGTCCCTGTGCTGCCGCTACCTTCTCCAAGCCGATATTCTTTTTGTCTCTCCTCCGTGAAACAAAGTGCTGGGATTTTATTTCCCAAGTCATTTATTCCCCTCATGACCAGTAGCCGGACGCTAATTGTTTACGCATCCAAAATGGGCGCATCCGCGCAATCGGCGCAGGAGATTGCCGAAGTGTTAAGGAAGGAATATGGCATATTGGTCGATATCGTCGATCTTCGTGCCGCTTCCAAACCGGATATTGGCAAGTATGGGAACATAATAATCGGAAGCGGTGTTCGGATGGGTAAAATCTACTCGGATTTTCTGAATTTTGTTGAAAACGACTTTTCCGGCAAGCGCATTGTTATTTACATCTCTTCCGCAGAATCCGCGGAGCCTGGAAAGAGGGAGGAAGCGATCAAGAAATACGTGCTCGACAACCTGACGAATTTCCCGAACCTGAAGCCCATTGCAATCGAGGCGTTTGGCGGAAAGCTTAACTTCTTGGGAATGACGCTCTGGAACAATTACGATAAGAAGAAGGTAGGGGAGTGGGCGAAGGAGATTGGAAAGAAACTAATTGGTTGAGAGTGGGAAAAAATGCAGGGGAAGGGATTTGAACCCTCGAACCCCTAAGGGACCAGACCCTGAATCTGGCGCATTTGACCAGGCTTTGCTACCCCTGCAGACCTTTTCTTTCTCTTCCAGAAAGAAAAGCCCCTCGGAAAAGAAAGAGGGAATCCGTCCTTCTGAAAAACTTCACTAAAAAGAAACCTTCTCAAAGCCCGCTTTTCGGTCTTTTCGAAAGAACAATATTTACATAAAATCAGCTATAAAAATGGGAGGATTAGGCGTTCCAGACCTCCTCCTTCGCACCGGCGAGCCTGTTCTCGTGCCTTGCCAATACGAACAGCAGGTCGGAAAGCCTGTTGACATACATGAGAAGGTGCGCATTCACCGGCTCCTTGTAATTCAGCTCGACCAATCTTCTCTCCGCACGCCTGCATACCGCCCTCGCAAAATGCAATGTGGCTGCAATTTCGCAGCCTGAAGGCAAAATGAAGTGTGCCAGTTTGGGAAGGTGCGCTTCCATCCTGTCGATTTCATTTTCAAGCCTTTCCACCATTTTCCCGGTGACCCGTTCAACTCTCGAGGTTTCCGGGGAGGAGATGTCGGCGCCGACGATGAACAGTTCCGATTGGATGCCTTTCAAAAGTGAGTCCAGATCCGGCTTCTTGTTCTTCGCCCTTGCAATTCCAAGTACGGTGCTCAACTCATCGATTGCACCATAGACCCGGATGCGCAGATCGTGCTTCGGCACCCTCTTCCCCCCATATAAGGAAGTCTCCCCGCTATCCCCTGTTTTCGTGTAAATCGGCATAATCGCTTGTCGACCCCCTTAAAGCCTACCCTGCCAATAATTATAAACCTGCGGAGGTAAAAATGTTTCCTCTCTGCTCCAATCGTCTAGTCCGGTCAAACCTTTTTCTTTCCCGAAAGAAAAAGCCCTTCGGAAAAAGAAAGGGTTTTTGCAGGGATCAAGGAAAGGAACCGGGGCGAAGGATAAAGGCTTCTCGAGCCTTGGACACGGGTTCGAATCCCGTTTGGAGCATAATTTTTCACCAGCTGATGCTCGGATAACACGGGATGAAGTATATAAACCAGACCCGCTATAAGATCAATATGGAAAACTATTCTTTTGAAGCAATCACCGTTTTTTCAGCGCAAGCCACAAGCTGTACCTGCTAATTCTATTTTGGCGCGGATTTTTTCTTTTACTTTTAACCTTAATTTCAACAATTTCAACTCGAGGTGATTGTGATGGATTCGTTAACAATAAAGAGGGGTTTATTTTGCATTTGGAAATTTGGTAGGCAACACGCCAATGGTGGAAATTTACGGAATTTTGGCAAAACTTGAAACCACCAATCCGACAGGCAGCATCAAGGATCGGATGGTTTGGCACATGATAAGGAACGCAGAATTGAAGGGTGAACTTCAGCCCGGAATGGAAATAATCGAGGCAACCAGTGGGAATACGGGCATTGCCCTGGCTTCGATTGCTGCCTCACGTGGATACAAATTCACAGCAGTGATGCCGGAGTTTGTAAGCAGGGAAAGAGTGCAGATGATGGAGCGGTTTGGAGCGAACGTAATTCTTACGCCTGCATCGGAGGATATGGCAGGAACGATCCGAAGGTATGAAGAATTGGTAAAGGAAAAACCGGATGCTTATCTTCCAAAGCAATTCCAAAACCCGGATAATTATGAGGCGCATGAAATTGGAACCGGAAGGGAAATAATCGAACAGACCGGCGGAAAGCTGGAGGCGTTTGTTTCAGCCATTGGAACCGGGGGAACGATAATCGGTATCGCTAAAGCATTGAACAAGCTTGGCCGAAAGGTAAGAATTGTCGGAGTGGAACCGGAAGAATCAGCGGTATTGAATGGAGGTAAACCGGGAAGGCATAAAATCCAGGGGATCGGCGAGGGGTTCGTACCGGACCTTGTAAGGGAGCATCGTGAATTGATAGATGAAATTATTCCCATAAGCAGTGAAGAAGCAATCAAAATGAGTGAAAAAATTGCCAAGGAATACGGATTGCTCGTAGGGATAAGCTCGGGTGCTAATGTACTGGCTGCATTGAAAGTGAAAAATGAGCAGGATTTGGAAAAAGTGGTAACGATTCTACCCGATAGGGGCGAAAGGTATCTGATGGGCGAATCCGAGCATTAACAATTTACCCTCTGAGTTCGTTTGGAGCATTCCAAATCCCCTTATGACCACTTTAGAGGGCTGGTTCTTCCGTATTTAGTTAATTGCATAACCCGCCAAAACTTATATAAACTTACTCCGACTTATTTAAACTTAGGTGGAGGCTATGGGGAATGTGAATATGAATGTGCACGTGAAACCGTACACTGCAAGGGTTCTTGGCGTTGTGAAGGAAAAATACGGCCTGAGAAACAAGGATCAAGCGCTTGACAAGTTCGCTGAGATGTATGGGGAGGACTTTGTCGAGCCCGAGGTCAAGGATGGAGTCGTTAAGGATATTATCAGGTCGGTGGAAGCCAACATGAAAAAAGGGATAAAGCCCATGACGGATAGGGAATTGGCAAAACTTTGCGGAGTTGACCCCGATGAGCTTCAGTAAGGCATATTCTGAAGGAATGAAAGCGACCCTTCAGGCATTGGCAAGGAAGGATCGGCAGCTTTGGCTTGAGGTTTTTAAGAAAATGAATCAAATTGCATATTCAGACGAAATCACTATTGATCACTATAAAAATATGAAATACGGCTTAGCCGACTACAAGCGAGTACATGTGGGCAAGAGTTTTGTCTTGTTCTTTAAGGTCTTAAAAGAGGAGAAAATGATCTTCTTCGATCGCTTGATGCACCACGATGATGCTTACCGGAGGTAATTTTTTATTTTCCGAGCACTATCTTTTTACCCATAGGGTTCGTTTGGAGCATTTTTAGCCTCGCCACTAATGCCCCTTTTTGATGGCCTTTAGGAATAGCTTCGCATCCCTTACAATTTCCGATGTAATCGCTTCAAAAACCAGCTTGTCATCAACAGAGCCGTATTCGTGCGCTATGAGGTTCCGCATCCCTTTTGCTTCCCTGAGCTTTTGAGAAAGGTTGGCATTGATAAGGCCGGATTTTTCAAGAATCGAAAATGCTTCCTTGTCATCCTCGGGCAACTGCAAACCTGAATCCTTTATTACGAGTGATGCAAGATCAACAAGGGCTTCCGTAATCTTCTCGAAATACCTCTCGCAGGCGGCTTTTGCCTTAAGGTCTTTTTCATATGAGGCATAAGTTGTCGGAACAAATGCATCCAATTCCTTCAGATAGGCTTCAACTTCCCCGATTTTATCCTTTATTCTTGCGTTCATACAGAATCCTGCCCTTCGAATCTATCTCTTTTTTCACTTTTAGAGGAAGAAAATTATAAACCTGCACATCGATGCGTTTGCTCATTGTTGCCAACACTTGTTTTCTGAATTGTGTTGCCTGCTCCAAATCAATATCGCTGAAATCAACGGCAACATCTACATCTGAGGAAAGTGAGAGCTTGTTCTCAACTGCGGAACCGTACAGCATAATTCGCTTGATTTTCGGGTAATATCGGCTTTCGAGGATAATTTCCTTCGCTTCCTCCACCAACTTCCTGATTTCGCTTCCTTTCTTCAATTCGAATCCCCCTGCAAACGATGAGAGCGCCCTAATCGCTTCGAATTTTTTCCTGATGTCGCGCGATAGGCGGTTCTTTTCGGATTGTGAAAGCGAAACTCCCAGAAGCTGCTTTTCAATTATGGAGAGCTCGCGCTTCCCGAATAATTTGCGCATTTCCGGCTTTTTCAGGTGTTCTAGAAAGCCCATAATAATAACCTAAATGATGGTTACTATAACCTTAATTATGGTTATATATTAACTTTTCGGTTGCAAGTAGAGCACTAACTTTTTACCCTCTGAGCTCGTTTGGAGCACTTTTTTAAAGTAAGTTTAATTCTCCAGCCAATTCCAAAGTTGAAAATACCCGGATTCGCCTTTGCTGCTTAAACCCCAAATCATTTGACCAAATAGGTGTTCCTTCCTTAAGCGCAAGGGCAATGTAAAGCTGGTCTTTTTCATCGGAGATCAAGGACTCCGCAGCGGGTAGGAACGGCACCAGTTTGGAATCATCGATAAATTTGATTTTGCTTAGTAGTTTGATTGTCAAATTATTGAAATCCTCCTCCTCGCCAGCATATTTTTTCAGTAGGTAGGGCTTGTATTTTGAGAGTTCCACTAACATGAATTTTGTGGAATAAAGCATCAGCTCCGAATTGAACCATATTTTCCGCGTCAGACTATCTTTAAGGAGTGCGGAAAACAATACATTGGCATCAACGATTATTCTCATTTTTTAAGCGCCCGAACATGCTTCCTGGTATCCTCGTCCACTTTTCTTGACAGGACTTCGACATCCTCCTCGGTAAGCATACTTGCGCTCGCAAGCTCATTTGCCTCGTCCAAATCCTCTAGTTTGCTTTCAATGATTGTGCGGATCGCATTTGACCAGCTTATGCCTTTATGCGCACTCATGCGTTTCTTCAAATCATCCGGTACGAATAAGGTTACGTTTGCCATATTGATCACTTGTAAATATAAGTGTAATCACATATTTATACATTTGCATTAAGCCAGAAAAGAATTAGGGGTATGGTCAATTTTCGTGAAGTCCGCGTTTGGAGCACTTAAAATCCCGGAAGGAGCATGATTGTCGGGCCCAACCCCCTCATCCGTATGGCGGGATCTATTACCGCCAATTCTCTACCAAATTCCTTCGGTCCATCAGGGTTACTAGTTTTTCAGTTTGTTCCGGGCGGGAAATTATCGAGGCTAATGAGGATAGGACCTCTTTCCGATTCAGGGGCGGCTCGTGGCCGAATTCGGTTCCCATCAAGAGTTTTGAACTCGATTTAACCTCCTCATTGAAATCCCTCAACCCGCCAATATCGTAAATACCAACTCTGTTCGGTATCAGGATATCGTGGGGGTTGACTCCGTAGGCCAATATTTTCTTTATTAAAACATGGATGGCGTCCAGATGCTCTTTTAGGAATCGTTTATTGGCAAATTCCCCTTTCTCTAATTCAAGGCTATGCAAAAATGAGCGCCGGCGGAATTCGTCAATATACTCAATTACCGGAATGGCGCTTGTGAGTTCCTTCTCGCGTTGCATTATCTTCAGCATGGTCCCTTTTTCTAGGTCGTTGAGCCTATCGATCTCGCCAGTAGCTAGCGATTCCATCGCCCTGTCAAACACATTCATTGCGACTTCCCTGGAAATTTCCGATCTTACCTGTCTGCCTTCGATAATGCGTACGAACGGGTAAGTTGAATTTTCGGGAAGCCTGCGAACATCCCCAATCATGTGGATGGTATTTCTGATTAGGGAACCGCGTTGCGTGTGCTCTTCGGCCTCATAGTCTATTTTGAGCTTATCAAACGCACCCTCCAAAATCAGGGATAATGCGCGGCTTTCCCGGAACAAGTCCCGCATGGTCTTCTCCCTTACCTTGGAACCCGGAATGGTTGCGGGGCTGATCTTATCTGCGCTAACGACCCCCCGGGTCAATACGGGCCCCTTTTTTCCTCCTTCTTTCCGGGCATTCCTCGCAGTTTTGAGATTTACTCGGACTACCTTTTTCACTAAATTGAACGCGTAATCCTGATTAATTTCGTGATGGATGGGTTCGATGAGTTTGTCATATATCAGTCGCCTTTCAACACCCCAGCTTCTCTTTGCTTTCGGGCCCCCTTCTTCCCTTACCCTTCGATCTGCTATCTCCTCTTTTGGAAATTCGAATACTTTGCTTTCGTTTTCTGATGCCTTATCAGAACGGGGCGCAATCCATCTCCTTAGGACCCTGTGCGCTCCCGACCAATGGTCGTGTGCCCATAGCAAAAGTGGAACTTCGGTTTCTTGGACTCCGGTTTCATCATACCGCACCTTAAGTCTTGCAGGGTGGCCGAACAATTGGGCGAATTTTTGGGGGTAGAGCCCGCTCAGAGCCCTCAAGGTTCCCATGTTTGAAGGGAGGGTCGTAGTTCCTTTGAGCCAATGTTCGATCGATTCCCCGGATCTTGTCAAACCGATGCTTGCTTTCTTTGTGAGCCCAGCAATCTTGATCTCCCTCGCATTTAAATGCTGCTGGATGACATCTACGGCCTGGCTTGTCCCTATTCTGCTTTGCACAAAATCCCTGTCGAATCCCCAATGTTCCAAAGCCGATAGCAAATATTCCTGCAATTTCGGCATTGCCGCTTTTTCCCCCGGAAAATAGTGCAAGAGCGAATGAGCGGCCTGGTACTCTGCATCGTGTCTGATCAGCGCCTTCTTGATGTCCGCAAGCGATACCTGGATGCTGGTGTTCACATCCAACACCCGGTCCACTCCCTCTTTAAGGTCGGCTACTTTTTTCCTGACAGCGGTCCCGCCCACAAGCACCCATACCTCGTGATTTAAGGGAAGAATGGTGTTGCCCGCATAAGTTTCAATCTGCGCGTGCATTGTTTCCCGTTCTGCTCTGGATGGTTTTCCCATTTGATCCTACGAAATTATTCCTCAGCAGCTATATAAATCATCCATGGCTGATGGTCGTGTTTCACCCTATCCTAAGAGGGCACCAGGAAATCTTTTTCGTAGATCTGACCGAGCTAGAGGCTTGTTCCGACCTGCACTTGACTCGTCAACCTAATTCGCACTTAATTCCGATCGGGGCACTGCCCCATTGCCGCCGGAGTTCGTTTGGAGCATCCGGTTTTATATTTTGCACCGTTTTATTTCCTTTAAGGATTATTGCATGAAAACCCAATGGAGATGCCCCAAATGCGACCGGAGTTTCGAAAAGGAGGGGCAGTCCCACTCGTGCAGGATTTATCCGCTCGCAAGGCATTTTGAAAACAAACCGTATGGGAAGGAACTCTTTGAAGGGCTGATTGCAAGGTTGAAACCAATCGGGAAGGTACGAATAGATTCCGTCGAATGCTGCATCCATCTGCTGAGCAATTATGTATTTTCCGGGGTTTGGATTTTAAGGGATCGAATCAGGATCAGCTTCCAGCTTGATCGCAAAGTGAAAAGCGCCCGCTTCCGGCATTATTTGCAGATGTCCGCGAACAGGCACATTTACCATATGGACGTAAGTAAAAAGAAGGAGATTGATGGCGAATTGGTCAATTGGCTGAAAGAATCGTTTAATCTGAAAAAGAAATAAAGTCAAAGTCATGCCGCTTTTTTATGATGCCCGCTCATTTCTTCACGTAAACCGTCTGGGTCGGGAATGCGAACTCGATCTTCTCGCTCTCGAACGCCTCCGCGATCTTCAGGTTGATCTCCTGCTGCGAGTCCATATAGCGGTTGTAATCTGCCGAGTCAAGGTAATAGACGCACTCGTAATCCAATGAGAAATTGCCGAACGCCTTGAAATGCACGCGGTCGGCCTTGCAGTCCTTCACGCCATCGATGATTTTCCTCACGTTCAGGGGTATCTTCTTGAGCTTTGCAACCGGCGTCCCGTAAACGACCCCGAATTGGAACACTATGCGCCTTTTCTTCATGCGCTTGTAGTTGTTGACGCGGGAATTCGTGAGCTCCTGGTTGCTCATGATGAGCTCCTGGCCCTGCAGCGTCTCGATCCTGGTCGTCTTCAAGCCGATTCTTTTGACGACCCCCATGTCGCTGCCAACGATGATGAAATCCCCGGTCCTGAAGGGCTTGTCGAAATATATGCTCAGCGCTGCAAGTATGTCGGCAAGTATTGCCTGCGAGGCTATCGCAATTGCAAGGCCGCCGATGCCAAGGCCCGCAATCAGCGCCGTGACATCTATCCCTAGGTTGTCCAGGATTACGAGTATGCCGACGGCCCAGATGATTACCTGCACGAATTTTTCCATGACGTCGAGCATCGAAGTGTCATGCTCGCCCTCCTCTTTGCGCTGCTTGTCCGCAACCATGTGTTTTATGTGGGTGACGATTTTGAGGAGGCCCTTTATGGCGTAATACATCACGGCGAACGCGAACGCGTATTCGAGCGCCTTGAAAATCCAATCGCTCAGGCTCAGGAAGCGCGCGCTGAAAAACAATGCGACTATGAGGTAGAAGGGCGCCTTGATCTCGGAAAGGAAATCGACGATGAAATCATCGTACTTGAAGGAGGTTTTTTTCGCAATGCGCTTCATGCCGGAGAGGATGATCGTCTTGAAAACCCATATGGCGACGTTGATTATTATGAATGCCGCGAACGCGGTGGCATACTGCGTGCCCGTGTTCCCCAAAAACTCCCAGTTAAGATATTGCAAGAAATCCATTAGCATCCCCCTAGAACATATCCTTAGTACCCAAGGTAATAAATATTTATTGCTGGAGCTATCCGGAAATAGGTATAATAACGGGCCCGAATACAAAAATATGGCGGGGATTCAAGATGAAAAAACACGAGCGGATTTTAGAAAGGCGCAGGATATTCAAGCAGGAATTGCTCAGGCCGCTTATGGCTATGATGTATTACGAAATCAAGGCAAAAGCCCTGAAAGCCAAGGAAAGGCGGCCGCCAAATCATCCCGAAGACCTCCTGCTCGAGAAACTGACCTTGCTCTCAGAATCCTTCCATGATTTCCTGCAGTCCCATGAATTCACCCACCATGAAAAGCTTTCCGAGGAATTGATGGAAAAACTGATGGGCTTAAAGAAGGCCATAAGGGAATTGGGGAGCTACTATGAGCTCCATCCTGAAAAGCCCGAATTGTTTGACGCATTGCCCAGGGGGGCAACCCAGATGCGCAGGGAAATCGAAAAATTCAGCGCTTTTGAAAAAAGGAACGAAGCGTATTCGGAATAAAAATTGGCAATAATCTGCAAAATATGCCGGATTCAATACGCCCCCTAATTCTTCTCCAGCTTCCTTTTGAGTTCCGCGATCTCCTCGTGCAGCCGCTTATCCCTTCCCAAGGGGTCGGATTTGGCTTTCCCTTCAAGCTCTGAGAGTTTTCTTACAAAATTGTTCCGTTGCCTTGTCAAATCTGCCTTGGTCATTCCCATACAAGCAATCACCTGATTAAGTAGTTAGAACGGCGGGGTTTTTCAAAGAATAGGCTGGCGAGCCTCTGTCTCCTTTTATTAATATATAAGTATTAACTTATATTATGAACCTGAAAATTCTGAAGGCTGTTTCCGATCCCACCCGGATCTTCCTGCTCACGGAAATTGGGAAAAGGGAAATCTGCGCGTGCGAGCTGCCAAGGAAGGCGAAGGTATCGCAGCCGGCGGTTTCCCAGCATCTGAAGATACTTGCAGAAGCGGAGCTGGTGTCGATGAGCAAGGCTGGCGTAAAGCGGATTTATTCGATAACAAATACGGGGAAGGCGGTGCTTTCAGATATTGAACGGTGGTAAGGAAATGAAAATCGAAATTCTTGGTCCGGGCTGCAGGAAATGCCTCACTCTTGAAAATCACGTGAGGGCTGCGGTTGCCAAAACTGGCATCAAGGCGGAAATTACCCATATTTTTGATGTGAATAAGATGGTCGAAATGGGTGCAATCTCAACGCCTGCGCTTGCAATTGATGGAAAAATCGCCTCTCAAGGGAAGGTTTTGGCAATAGAAGAAATAATGCCCTTATTGAAAAAGTAACTCGGTGGCCAAATGGATATTCTTTCACTTGTTTTAGCCGGTTTTGGCGCGCTTCAGGAGTATCTGCTTGCCCATGCGTTGTTTTGCCTTGTTCCTGCCTTTTTCATCGCCGGAGCAATGTCTGTGCTGATACCGAAAAACGCCCTTTTGCCTTACTTGGGAAAAAATTCCCCCAAGCGCATAGCCTATCCGATTGCGATTGCAACGGGGCTGCTTTTGGCTGTATGCTCATGCACGGTGCTTCCTTTATTTGCAGGAATTAGGAAGCGCGGAGCAGGATTGGGGCCCGCAATCGCCTTCCTTTTCACCGCTCCGGCAACAAACATCCTTGCAATCCTTTATACGAGCAGCCTCATTGGTTGGGACTACGCAATTGCCAGAATTGTGTTTTCAATTTCATTCGCGGTAATTATCGGAATTACCCTAAGCAAACTGTTCCCTGAAGAAGGCGGAAAAGAGCACTTTGATGCGTTCAGGAAAATGGAGGAAAAAACGGATTGGAAAAGGTTGCTTTATCTATTCGGGCTATTAGTCGCAATTCTTCTTGTCGGTACGCGTATAAGCGAGGAGATGCTGAAGTATATTCTAACGGCAGTGCTGTTTGCACTTACCTTTATCATATCCAAAAAGTTCTTCTCAAAAGAGGAGATTTCCTCATGGATGGATGAAACCTGGGGTTTTGTTGCAAAGATCGCCCCGTTGTTGCTGGTTGGCGTGTTTGCAGCCGGCATTGTTGGCGCATTAATTCCGTCAGATTTCATAATGGAGTATGTGGGGGATAATTCCGTATTGGCATTAACCCTGCCGGTGCTCTTCGGGGTGCTCATGTACTTCCCAACCCTTGTGGAGGTCCCGATGGCTAAAACCTTCCTTGCCCTTGGGATGGCGAAGGGCCCCCTGCTTGCATACCTCTTGGCGGATCCGGTGATATCGCTCCCGAGCATATTGGTGGTGAGGGGGATAATTGGAACGAAAAGAACGGCTTTCTATGCGGGGATGATTATAGTTCTTTCAGTTATTGGGGGCTACTTGTTCGGGTTGGTTTGAGGCATCTTGGAATGTTCTAAGGCCTGTCCCGTTTGGTGCGTAGGCTTCGCTGAAAGAGGATTATGCCTTATTTTTAACCTTGCCCAAGTAATCGTTGCATGTGGAGCAAGATCAACACCCGCAGATTGGCGCCGCAGATGGCCATCGCGTGGAATTCGGGATTCGGGAAACCCTTCAAAAAAGAATACGGAATCTCAATTGGTTCCACCCTCCAATATTTCGACGGCAAATCGACCGACTATTTTGTGGATTCCAAGGAGCATTCGAAATTCAATAAGCGGCTGGAGGAGTTGATTCAGGATGAAAATTTTACCCGCACTGCATACGGCGAGGCGAAAAGATACCTAGAGTCGGTTTTAGCCTGGTCGGAGGGGAAATTCAATGCTGATCTGGCCAAGAAATCCGATAAGCAGTTAGCTAATTTATACCGGAAATTCTCAACAGATTTAATGCCGGAATTTTACGCACGGATGTGGATGGTTTACCGGATCAGCAACCCGCTTGCACAAAAGGCAGAGGAAAAATTGGTTGAATCGACTGGGGATGAGAAATTGGCGGCGCAGATGCTGGCTATTTTTGGCTCTCCCCAAAAAATGAACAACGTCATGGAGGAGCGGATCGAAGCTCTTAAGATCGCATTAAAGGCATTGTCGATTGGGAATAAGAGCATAGATGCCTTGGTCGGACGGCATTCGCGAAAGTATGCCTACCTTCCCATGTACGGATTCGACCACCAACCTTTCTCCGAAGCCCATTTCAGGTCTGAAATTGAGAAAATTCAAAATCCGAAAGGGGAACTTGATGAAATTGGAAAATCCTTGAAAAAACGTATGCGCGCCCGTACCCGATATTTGAAATTCCTCAATAATGATGAGGGGGCAAAGCGCCTGGTTTCCTTCTTATCTAATATCGTTTACTTAAGGGATTATCGGGACATGATCCGGGAAAAAGTGAACCTGGCTGCAAGGAATCTTTATTTGGAAATCGGGAAAAGGGCGGATTTGGGCCTCGAGGAAGTAAATCTCCTGACAAATGGCGAAATTGTCGGATTTATGGAAGGAAAAGGGGAAGTCAACAGGCGGGAAATCGAATCCAGGAAGAGTGCATGGCTGATTATTCAGAAAGGCAGATCGGCAGAGATTTATTCCGGTCATAAAGCCCGAGAAATGTCGAAAAAAGAACTCGGAGAGGATGAGGAACTGGAAAGTTTTGAGCTTAGGGGCAAAACTGGTTCAGCGGGTTTCGCAAAGGGCAAAGTCAGGGTCATTAACAGCAATAAGGGCCTTTCAACAGTCAAGCCGGGGGAAATAATGGTTACTTCCATGACGCGGCAGGATTTCGTTCCGTATCTTAGGAAATGCGCTGCGCTTGTAACCGATGAAGGGGGGATAACCTCCCATGCGGCGATTATCTGCCGGGAGATAGGAATTCCGTGCGTTGTCGGAACAGAATTCGCCACGAAAACCTTCAAAACGGGGGATATGGCGGAAGTGGATGCAAATAAAGGGATTGCTAGAAGGATAAAAAAACGAGGCGCCTAATTTTTGTTCTTCGTTCGGGTTTGCACGTCCATTACCAAACATATGGGATCAATCGGTACCTGATTTTCTTGCAGTATTCCTTGTATCCCCCAAGGCCCTTCAGGAGCATTTTCTCCTCATTTTGCAACCTGTAAACTAGCAGCGGAATTATCGGGAGGAAAGGGATTAGCGCCCAATAGGAGCCGAGCGCGAGTGGAGTGAACAACCACAATGGCAAAATAGCCGCATACATCGGATGCCTTACAACAGCGTATGGGCCGGTAGAAATCACCTTCTGGCCCTTCTCAACCTCAATTACTCTTGAAGCATAGCTGTTTTCCTTCATCACAAGGAAGAATCCGATGTAGCCCAGCAAGACCATCAGGTCTGAAAAAAGCGCCAATTCGGAGGGCATGTTGGACCAGCCGAACCTGTAATCCAAACCTGGAATTATGAATCCCAGCAGGAATATCACATACCCGATTTTCACGAATTTTTTTTGCGCTCTCTCCTTTTCCCGCATGTGCATCCGCCTCTCCAGGAGTGCGGGGTCATTTTTGAGGAAATAGGCGACAACAAAAAGCATCGGAATAAACAAGATGGCGCAATACAGCCACGCGTGCCAGTAATCAATCGAGCCTGCAGGCAGAAACAGGAACAAACCAAGGGCAATCGGCGCGAGCCCGAACCGAATTAGCACCTTCTTTTTCAGTTCGGCAATATTCACTTTTGATGCGGCCGCTTTTTTTGGCATGGATTTATTTGTCAGATCCCAATTTTAAACCAATGGGAACCGCAGTTTTATTTGCAGTAGGAATAGATAATATTATATATACTAACGAGTGGTAATTACTGCAGTGGTAAAATGGAGGAACGGACCGTTGCATACCTCTTGCTGATTCTGGGAATAATCGTTCTGGCACTGCAAACCGACTTGGCGGACCGGAATTTTAAGGAAATACGCGAATCCGGGGGCCCGGAAATTTTTTCACAAGTGATTTGCTTGCAGCAGAACGGCACCTATTTGCTCTCCAAACCAGCAACTTCAGATGCGTGCTCGGATCTGGTGCGCCTTTACCGGCGTGTGAGCAAGGACATGTGCATGTTTGCTTCGGGGGAGAAGACGGATGTGTGCGCGGAAATAGTGGCACTCGCAGAAAAAAGGAAGGTTGATTGCATGGAGGGGATTTTTACCGGAAAATATTCGTACGATAACGGTGCGCCGGAAGCTGCCGAGCTATGCGGCCAAATAATGGGTAATTAATATGCCGAAAAAAAGTGTTTTTAGAGATGAAAAGCCAAAATACGTCGAGGCGTTCATCTACCCCTTCAATCTGATGTTCCGCCAGCCCAAAGTGATGCTGCTGGGCGTTTTGAATTGGATACCTGCCCTGGTTTTCACATACGTGCTTTATTCATTCCTATTGAAATACCCGATCTTGGGGCAGTTATTTGTGGAAGGGATGGGCAATAAGGATGCAATGGCGAAGTTCATGCCGTTGTTTGTAACCGCACTTACCGACTTCCTCCCTTTCATCACATTCGCATTGCTGCTTGGCGCGTTTATCCTGCTGATAAATTCCCTTGCGTTCACCCAAATCGTCATAGATAGGCGTACGCACGAAGAGCACGTTGAAAAGATTTCCATTGGAAAAGCGCTCGGCACCGCACTTGCCAATTGGATTCCAATGGCCGGCGCCTACCTGTGGTTTATACTTGCCTCCTTTCTGCTGCTTGCCGCCTTCATTGTGCTGTTCGCCCTTGGCGGAGCGTTAGGCCGCATCGGCCTCATTATCATTATTCCGGCAGCTGTAGGGGCGATAATCTTAATGTTTGTGCTGCTCATCGCATCATGGATCATTGAACCGGTCTTCCTTATGGAGAAGATGCGCGGCAGGGCGTGTGCAAGGGCTGCATTCGCATTTGCATGGAATAACAAGCTCCGTGGGTCGCTGTTGATGATTGCATATTCCGTAGCATACATCGTTCTGGGCGGAATAGCTGGCAAGTTCGGAGAAAGCCCATACTTCCCGGTTGCATTAAGCATGCTTGCGGGGCTGCCGGTATATGCGTGGGCGCACATGGTGGGGCCTGAGCTTTATTACGAATTGAAGAAAAAGTAGGGAATCCGGAGCTTTCAGAATATCATTTCGAGGTTTGCGCAGCTGGGCTGTTCTTGCTGTAAAGCCAGAAGCCCGCTGCGGCAATGATTACGGAGCAGGCCATTCCCCAGAACGAGATTTTTATCACGAGCAGCGCATTCCTCAAAGCCGGAAGCACCTTTTCGGATGTGGTTTTCGATTTTTTCAGCAGCGAATTCGAGGAGTCGGCGAATTTGGCAATCTCTTCCCCCCTAATGGAGTCGCCGATGAATGGAATTGCTGCAATTTGCCTTGCCACTGCCACAATCGTCGTCGAGGTCGCCACCAATCCGTCATAATCGTTGCTGTGAGTGATATCGTAAAGCGCCTGCACATCCGGCTCGGCTGCCTGCAAATCAGCTTCAAGCGGAGAGAGCTGCAAATAAACAACCAAAAAAGCCATGCACGCGGCGATCCCGAAGCCCATCAGGAATATGCCTATTTCCCTGCTCTCCATAAAAATGTAAAGCGAGCAGCTGCTTTTAAGCATGCCGAATTGTCTGGAGTTTAATGCGTGCAGTCTTCCGAATCAGAGTTTTCCCACTAATTCGATGCCGGGCTTGAGGGTTTTCTTGCCGGGCTTCCAGTTCATCGGGCATACTTCGCCATTGTGCTCCGCGACATATTGCGCGGCCTGCAGCTTGCGGATCAGCTCCTCTACGCTCCTTCCGATGCTGTTGTCATGGAATTCGTACGCCTTCACTATGCCTTCCGGGTCGATCAGTATGGTTGCCCTCAGCGACAATCCCTCATCCTCTATGTAAGTTCCATAATCCCTGCATACCCTTGCAGCGGGGTCGGCAAGCATCGGATATTTGATTTTCTTGATCATCGGCGAGTGGTCGTGCCATGCGGCATGCACGAAAGCGGTGTCCCTGCTGACGCTGATGATTTCCGTGTTCATTTTCCCGAATATCTCGTAATTTTCCGCGAGTTCCGTGAGCTCGGTGGGGCAGACGAATGTGAAGTCCGCGGGGTAGAAGAAAAGCACCACCCATTTCCCCCTGTACTCCGACAAGCTGATTTTCCTGAATTCCCCGTTCAAATACGCTTCCTCCTTGAAATCCGGTGCAGCGTCGTTGATTTTCATGAAACCACCGTTTATACTATGCCCAAAAGGGATATAAAATTCACTGCCGGAAACCTAACGTGGAGAACTGAGGAGGACGATGGATTCGAGGACGTTTTTTCTTGCTCTGGTCATAGGCGCCATTATCGGTTATTCCGCATACGGCGCTTTGAATCCGGCACCTTGCGGCATTCCTGCATCCGCTTACTGCTTAAATGGACTTGCCGAAAACCTGATTTCACCCGGCGCAAAACAGGACATGCTTGCAGCAATAAATTCAGCTGAAAAAAGCATCCACATAATCCTGTATGAGTTCTCCTATTCCGATTTGAAGGAGGCGCTCGTGAATGCGCGCAAGCGGGGGGTGGAGGTGAAGCTCATCCTGGAGCCGAAGGTGGACCAAAATCTGGATACTGCCGATTTCCTGAAAAGCAAGGGCATAGAAGTGAAATGGGCCTCCTCGAAGTTCAACAACTCGCATGCTAAAACTGCCATAATTGATGGGAAGCGCGTCATCACCGGTAGCCTCAACTGGAGCAGGAATGCGATGGAGCGCAATAGGGAAATCGGTGCAATCATCGACAACGAGCGGATGGCGCAGGAGCTTGAAAATGTATTTGAATCGGACTGGAGTAATGGTTCGGAAGTGAAATAAATGCCAGCATTAGGTTTAATATGGCTGGATATTAAACATATTCGTGAGCGTGAAATGGGGTTCGTTGGCGAACTTGGAAAGCCTATAAACTTGTTGCTGCTGGCCGCAATAGCCGTGGTCGCATTCTACGGCGAAGCACTCTGGATAGGTTTGGCACTGGGCGCATTCGCAATGGTGCTGATGGGCTCCTCGTTTGCAAACACCGGGGAGAAAAGGAAACGAGACGCAGACTCCGAAATCTATGAGGAAGGGGTGGATGCGGATACTGATGATGACGGCGATGGGGATTAATCGTGAACCTGAATGAAACTAACTAGGGGGGATCTGGAAATCCGGCCAGCTAGCAGGAAGGAGCTTTACACCATTACTGTCCTCACGAGGAAATTCTTCCCATACACCGGCTTCAACATGGAAATGATCTCCAAGAGGCTCCGGAACCGGAGCGTGCATTATTTGGTTGCACTTTACAAGGGCTATACCGCAGGTTTCATAGATTTCAAGGAGAACGCGAAAAGCATCAAGATCATGGGGCTGGCGGTGATACCGGAACTGCAGGGGAAGGGGATTGGGAGGAAGCTCGTCGAGGCCGCATTGGCATTTGCAACGGAAAAAAGGAAGGAAGTGGTTTATCTGCTGGTGGCAATGGAAAATTCCGTTGCCATACGGATGTATGAGAAGTTCGGCTTCAGAAGGAAGGGCAAATTGGGAAGGCAGATCTGGGGGATGGACGTGCTGCTACTGTATAAGGATTTGAAATTGCGAAGGGGTAGGGCAACACGGTAGGGGAAAGAAGGTTTCCCCTTGGTGTTGGGGGGTGGATGTTTTGTTGCTCTATAAGGATTTGAAAAAACGGAAATGAGAAAAAATTCTAAATAACGCCCAATCCCTATTAAAAAAATAATAAAAAAGGAAAAAACTACTTCTTCACTGCAGCGGCCATGCCCTCAAAATACTGCTTCGAGGCCTGGTCCATATACAGGAAGTACAGCACAACCAACCCTACTATTGTTCCCAATGGGAAGTTTAATAGTGAAAGCGCCCCGAAGACCGCGCATGCGATTCTCGCCCAGGGCTTGCCTTGCGTCAAACTGTATGCGGAGTATATCTCGAGGATTGAAATCACCAGCGTCACTGCTGCAATTAACATGATTGCGCCTCCGAACAAACCGCCGAACAGGCCCATGTCGACTTGCTGAGGTTGGCCGTCCTCGCCTGTTGCCGTGACAGTTCCGCCCATGCTTGCGCCTGCTGCGCCGAAAATCGCCCCGCCCGCAAACATTAAAACCGAACCCAGCAATCCGAGAATGCCAATGATTCCAATCAGTACTGCCGCAACGGTCACTCCAGTTGGTCTATCCATGCAATCACCTTGGAATGCATAGGGAGGAAGGGTTAAAAAACCGGGATTTTAATGTTTTAAACATGGGCTGGATCGAAACGACCGTTGGGAACCTTTTGAAGGATTTGAGCACCAGCATCCGCAAATTCACCGCCTTCGTATTCCTTGTTTTTGCTGCAGGCGTAGTGCTGGGAGTGCACGTGGCCGTAAGGCAGGAGCCCTTTCTGATCCAGATGGCGTACAGCATACCGCTTCTGCTTGCCCTGGGCGCGTATTTGTTCACGGAAATTGCAATAGCATTCTTCATATTGTTCCTGATATTCCTACTATTCCTGTGATGCCATGGCCGGAAATAACGCAATATTGATTGTTGCAATTATAGCAATTTTGGGAGTTTCGCTCATCGTTTATTCGGTTTCCCAAATGTTTGCAGCGAGTTCCAGTCCCAAGCCATCTCCGACAATCCAAAATGACGTTGTTAGGGTTTCGGCAATTCCAGAGGCAATAATTTCAACTGTTGCAATAGGCGACGAGGACTCCCCGCCGCCGTTGCCTCCGGG
Organism: Microcaldota archaeon; assembly: GCA_043803465.1. Lineage (GTDB taxonomy): Archaea > Micrarchaeota > Micrarchaeia > Norongarragalinales > SBBD01 > JACRGC01. The sequence goes on along the minus strand of JAZDKC010000042.1, from coordinate 14,094 downwards.
GTAATTATTTAGTAAATCACCTGAGCCGGCTGCTTCCCAACTTCCCAGCCATCCTAAATCAGCGAGAACATGTCGACCAGCCTGTTCGAGTAGCCCCATTCATTGTCGTACCATGCAAGCACTTTCACGAGTTCGCCCTTGATGCTCTCGGGCTTCTTGATTACATTCGTGAGAAGGCCATCAACAATGCTGGATGCAGGATTACCAACGATATCCGAAGAGACCAGCGGCTCCATTGAAAACTCCATTATCCCTTTCAGTTCGTTCTGCGCTGCGTCCCTAAGCATCGCATTAACCTCTTCCATCGAGGTTTCGCGCTCGACTATGCAGGTAAGGTCGTTCATCGATCCGTCCGGGACAGGAACGCGCAATGATATGCCGTCAAGCTTTCCTTTCAATGATGGAATCACTTCGCCGATTGCCTTCGCTGCACCTGTGGTGGTGGGTATTGTCGATAATGCCGCTGCTCTTGCCCTCCTTAAATCCTTATGCGGCAAGTCGAGGATGCGCTGATCGTTTGTGTATGCGTGAACCGTGACCATGAACCCGCTCTTGATCTTGAAATTCTCATCAAGCACCTTTGCAACCGGTGCCAGGCAGTTCGTTGTGCAGGAGGCCATTGAAATAATGTTGTGTTTTGCCTTATCGTAAATTTGCATATTGACTCCCGGAACCAATGTCACGTCCGGGTTTTTTGCCGGCGCGGAGATGAGCACTTTCCTAGCGCCCATCTCTAGATGCTGCATTGCGCCTTCCCGGTCAGTATAAATTCCGGTGCTCTCGAGCACATAGTCAACGCCCATGTCGCCCCATTTCAGTCCCTGAATGGCCTTCTCTGCCATTACCTTGATTTCCTTTCCATCAACAACGATGCTCTTTTCCCTGGCAATTATCTCCTCATTCATGATCCCATGAACGGAATCATATTTCAGCAGGTGCGCATTGGTTTTTGCATCCGTCAAATCGTTGATTGCGAGTATTTCGAATTCATCCATGAATCCGGGCTTTTTGAGCGCTGCCCTAAGGAATAGCCTTCCGATCCTTCCAAACCCGTTAATCGCCAAAGTTTTCATTTTAACACCCGCGTTCATTAACCACCAAAAATTAAAAAACAGGCGGTTTTTTTAAGCTGAAATGGCAGGAACTCCTTATGCTCAACATGCTTCTTCTAGCGGCCGATCCGATGTCGCTTGTAGGGATATTCCTGCTTGCGGTGCTTCTGATGAAGGTATTGGATAACTGGGGGTTAATTGAGATCGGCTGATATGGCGTAATGGCGGTCGGCCCGACCCTCGGGTTAACACGTGACAAGATAGTCCATCGTATTCGTGATGAGCGATTTGGAGCCGCCTTCCTCTAAGGGGAATGCGAAATATGCTATTGGCGCCGCATACCTGTTTGCAACTATCGCAGGGCATGGCTTCTTTTCTGTGCAATTTTTGGTCCCATAGACGTATGCGAGAATGGAGGAGCCCGCGGAATTGGGGTTGATTATCGCAATCTGCTTTGCAGGTATTTGGAATTCGCTGAAAAGCCCCCTTGTTATCGGATGGTCCTTCGAAACGATCCTTAATGTGAGGTTTTCCCCCTCTTCAGTTCGCAGGTAATTCACCTGCAAGATGTTTTGCAATGTCTGGCCGAATCCCCGGGTGTTGTTGATGCCCTTCACGACCTGCTCGTAGTAGCCGGGGGTCGTAAGATTCCTGTTCAATGCATCCTGCAAATCCGATGCTGTCAGGTAATGGTAAGTGCCGGAATCGCCGATCCAAAGGATGCTCCCGCCTGCCGATGCGTAATCCCTCAGCGCATTAACCTGGATTGGCGCAATACTCTTTGCACCTTCCACAACAACCAGTTCATAGCTTTTGAGCACCCCATAGCTTAGGTGTTCCATTGGAAGCGAATCCGCATAGGTGTAAATTCTATTGGCCGTTATCTGCCTCGAGAGTTCATCCGAGCTCCCAAATCCGCCCTCGCCTTTTATTATCGCCACCCTGGAATGGCCATTGACGGAGCAATAAATTGAACACCAATCGCCCGGCACTTGCGAGCATTGGACCCATTTGAATTTGGTGACAACAAAGAGCAATATGAACACCAGGATTGCAAGCACTATCAGGTGCGGGAGCTCCTTTTTGAAATCATCCATCATTGTGCTCATTTTCGCTCACAAAATGCAGTTAAACCCAAGTATTTTAAAACCCTGCAATCTATTTAAATGTATTATCGCAAAAGGAGTGGGGGAAACATGTCTGACGATCATCGATTATCAACGCCGAGCAGTTCAACAGGCATCATCCGGTTTTATGATGTCAAGAGCTCCAACATCCAGGTGGAGCCGCAATTGGTTGTTGCCATGCTGGCCATCTTCCTGGCGCTGGAGCTGCTGCTCCAAGCCGTGCGATTCTGATGTTTGAGGTGCATTGAAATATGGCCGTAGTTCACTTGAGCAAGGATAACTTTGAGAAGGAAGTGCTCCAGAGCAAGGAGCCCGTAGTGGTGGATTATTGGGCATCGTGGTGCGGGCCATGCAGGATGATGGCGCCCCGGTTTGAAGAGCTTAGCAATGAGATGGCGGGCGTGAAGTTTGCCAAACTGAGCACCGAGGAGTCGCCTGAAATTGCGGAGCGCTTCGAGGTCATGAGCATTCCGACAATAATACTTTTCAAGGACGGCAAGGAAGTCGAGAGGATGGTTGGCGCACTGCCCAAGGAATACCTGAAGGCGTGGCTTGACAAGAACAGGTAGTTTTTCTTATTCTTTATTGCGCCATACGGTATAGGAGAGGAACAGGAACACGAATAGATACATCCCGCATGCAAGGAAATTGCTTGCCGCATACTGAGCCGCATCCCTGATTGTCACTTTTGAAATCATCTCCACCACGTGGTAGAGCGGCAGGGTTGAGGCGATGAAGCGGAACGAACTTGAGAATTGCTCTATTGGAAGCAATATCCCGCTCAGGAACAGCATGGGCATGCTCAGCAATAAGGAAGAGAGCACTGCGCTGCCCTCATTCGAAATGAATGATGCGAGCAAAGTGCCAAGTGCCGTGAATACTGCCGGCGCGAGCAGCAGGCCCAGGACCAATGACGTGTAATTCGAGCCCATGTTGACCCCGAAAAGCACGCTTCCTGCGACTGCAATTACAATCACCTGAATGACCCCGATAATGTAGTCCCCAAGGAACCTGCCTGCAACAATGGAAAATGGGCTGGCGTAAGAGAGCCGCATCCGCATGCGCATCCCCTGCGTTTTCTGCTTCACTGCCATTATCGGCGGCAATAGCAGGCAGGAGAGCATCGAGACGAGTGCGATCAATGCGGGCATCAGCGAATCAATGTCGCGCAAAATCTTGGTTCCCTGCAAATACTCCATTTTCGGGGGAATGTAGCGCTGCGGGTCATTTGAAATGAATGTGTCGATGTTGCTCTTTGCGTTCCTGAGCAATTTTTCGGTGCTGTCAAGCTCGGCTGAGAGTGCAAGCAGCTCATTTTCGGATGTCGTGAGGTACTTATCCATTGAAGTTGCGAAGTCCGTGAATGAATTCAAATTGTCCTGCGCCTGCTGGATGTTGGAATCCGCGCTGCCAAGCCTTGAGGCTGCGTCATTGAGCCCCGATCTGACGGAATTCAGGTCATTCCTTGCGCTTGCGCCGCTATTTTGAAGGCTCGCCCTGGTTGTCGCGATATCGCTTCTCGCGCTTGCGATGTCGTTCCTTGCAGCCTGTATTTGGGACAGGATCTGGGCAAGCTCGTTCCTCATTTGCACGAGCTCCGCACGCGCCGAGCTGACCTGATTCATTGAATCTATCATGCCATTCTCAACTTGCTGCAGCGAATTGTACTGCTCCCCTGTTGCGCTCGCTTTCAATTGCCTTACGATCTGCAGGTATGTGCTGAGCGTGTTGTACGCATTGTCAAGCTGGGAAATCCTTGCAGAGAGCTTCGAATCCCAGCCGCCGAGCTGGTTTTGCAGGCTGTAGAGCTGCGAGTCGGTTGAGGCCAGCCTGGAATCATAATATTGGAGCTTCGAGTCGTAGTTCGAAATTTCATTGATCGAATTCTCCCATGACGGCAGCTTCGCCTGCATCTGCGAGATGCTCTGCCTCATTGAGGATGCATCGCTGCGGATTTGTGCCAGTGATTCCGAAGTCGAAGTAATCTGCTGGGTCTGGATTTCGGTTTTGAATTGGCGCATGCGGCTCGCGCTGTTCTGGAGCGAGGTCCGCAACGCAGGAATGGCCCGCAACTTCTGGTCGATATCCGCCGAGATCACCCGCATGTTCTTCCAGATGGTGACCAGGTTGGTTTCCACCAATTCCGCGGAGACGTCGGATAATTTTCCCTGCAGCTGCAAGGCAAGCGCATTCGCAACGACCTTCTTTGAGGGGTCGAAGTAGGAATACATGTGCTTGCGGCCGTTTGCGTCCTTTGCAAGGTATATGCCAAGAGCAGCCTGGCCGGAAAGCACATCGGCGATCATGTCCTCCCTGCTCGACACCACGGTTATGTACTGGGATTCAAGCTCCGGCAGCGGCTCATTGACTTCGGAATAAACGGAGATGAGCACGTTTTTCGTTCCAATTGAGGCGAAAACCGGGCCGACAACAAGCATGAGCACGAACGGGTAGAGCAGGATCAGCAGGGACGTGAAGCCCTGCGAGGAGATGAACTTCAGCTCCATTTTCATGATTTCGAATATCTTCATTTACTTTACCTCGAGTTCGCGCCCCACGACCGCCTTGAAAACATCATCCAACGTGGGTTCTTTCACATACGTATCCTTGACGCCCAAACCCGCCTTTTCAACAAGGCCGTTCAAAGCCGATATGACCTTGATCACGGATTTGTTGTTGCAAGTCGTTACAAGCACATCCGCACGTGTAACCGAGGTGATTACGCCCTTGATGCGTTTTGCCTCATCAACGATCCTCTCAGGGCCGCCTGCCAGCTGCAGGAAAATCGTGGTGTCGCCGCCATACTTGTCCGTCAATTCCGAAGGCGTGCCGCAGACCAGGATATCCCCCTGGAAAATGATGGCAAGCCGGTCGCAGAGGAATGTGGCTTCTTCCAGGTAGTGAGTTGTGAGGATTACCGTATGGCCCTCCTCCCGCAAGTTTTGTATGATTTTCCAGACCGTTGCGCGAATGTCCGGGTCCAGCCCTACGGTTGGCTCGTCGAGCAGCAGCAGCCTGGGGTTGTGCATTGTCGAGAGCGCGAAATTCAACAGCCGTTTGTACCCGCCCGAAAGCATCCCGGATATTTTTCCCCGTTGCTTCTCAAGCAGGTAGGAACTGACCTGGCGGTCCACGGTTTCCTTCAGTTCCAAGCCGCCAAAGCCATACATCTTTGCAATGAATTCGAGGTTGTAGTCGACTGTAAAGTCCTGCGCGAAGGAATATTCCTGCGGCACCACGCCTATCGCCTTTTTCAGTTTTTCCCTATCGATCCGGAAATCCTCCCCCCAATAAAGCACGCTCCCCGCGCTCGGGTCGATTTGGCCTGAAATGGCCTTCATCACGGTGCTTTTTCCAGCCGCATTCGGGCCAAGCAGTCCGAAGATTTCCCCATCCATTATTTCCAAATCGCACTTTTTTATGGCAGTGAATGCGCCATATTGGACGCGCAGGTCCTTTATTTGCAGGGCTGGGATCATGGAATCAATATGCATAAAATTGGCGCCAATATTAAGCTTTGCAACGAGATATTGTGAGTGATTGAATTGGCGAGGAAGCGGATTTTACGCAAACGCAATGATTCCGGAAATAAACTATCCCTGGAAGGGCGAAAGGAGCTGATAGCCAAAATCAGGATTGGAAAATGGGTGCCGATAGCAATCGTGCTGTTCTCATCCCTTCTGCTTTACCTATCCCTGCAAGAGCAGTCGGGAACCAAGCTGCGCCTCGTCGATGGCACCATCCCTTCGAGCATCGATGCAGGCACCCGCTTCACTTTCGGGTTCGAGATCCTAAATTTCGAGCAAAAAGGCGAGCTTTACACATATCAGATATTTGTGGATGGCCAAAAGAGCGCAATCAAAAGGGTTGTGATTGGCAAGGGCGAGCGGAAGCGATTTTTTGAGAATGCGTTCATTGATGTGAAGGGCACGCATGAGCTAGAAGTCAAACTGAGCAAGGAAAGCGGGCAGGAATATTTTGCAGCATTCAAAATCGAGGTAACCTGACATGGACGCATTCGATAAAATCGCGCACGAATGGAATGCATGGAGGCAAAGCCCCATTTCGTGCCTTCAGCTCTTCCTTCCGCTTGTTTTGCAAGGCGATGCCATCCTGGATGCGGGCTGCGGCAATGGACGGAATCTATCCGAGCTGGCAAAATCAGCAAAGGAGGCTTACGGGGTTGACTCTTCAACCGAGATGCTCAAATTCGCAAGGGAAAACATTCTGAAAAAAGGGATAAAAAATGCCGCTGTTGTTGACGGGAATATCCTGCACCTGCCGTTTGCAAATGCATTTTTCGAAAAAATATTCTGTGCTGCGGTTGTGCATCATTTGAAGAAGGAAGAGCAAATGGTTGCTGTGAGCGAATTCTGCCGGGTTTTGAGGCCTGGCGGAGCCATTTTTGCCACGGTATGGGCGGAAAACAAGCTAAGGCGCGGGAATGAGGGGCATGTCAAGTGGGGGGAGGTGCAAAGATACCATTATTTCTTCACAAAAGAGGAGCTGAAGGCGCTATTTGAGGAAGGCGGTTTTAATGTGCAAGATGTATTCTTTGAGAAGGATGGGAAAAGGGTCGGGAAGGAAAAAGCCCAAAACCTCATATTGGTTGCCCGAAAGTAGGATGAGGGGGGCATCTGAGCGCTTTTATAAACCTAAAACAGCTTAAACTTACCTCGCAATAGCCCCGTCGTCTAGCGGCCAAGGATTGCAGGCTTTGAGGAAACTTTAGGTTTTAGCAAAATACTGCTATTCGTTTCAAGGCAACCTGTCGACGGCAGTTCGAACGACTTGCCCCTTTCTTTTTAAAAAAAAGAAAGCGGCGGTGTCGCCGCTGTAAAGAAAAAAAGCAAATGCGCTTTCTTTCGCGGAGCCATCGCCTTTCTTTCCAGAAAGAAAGGCAAGGCAGAGAATCTGCCCGGGGCTATCTTATTTCTTTCGAAAGAAAGAAAACTGCGGGTTCAAAAGAAAATAAAAATTGGTGATTTGAATGGGAAGAGTGAAAGGGAAGATTACAAAGGTTGCGGCGCGCGCGCTAGTTAGGACCAATCCGCGATTTTTCGGGCTAAGCTTCGTAAAGAACAAGGAAGCGCTTAAGAGGCTCGACATCATGTCCAAAAATGTGGTGGAACGCAACCGCCTTGCAGGCGAAATAACCACGATCATGAAGCAGCAGATGCCTGTTGAGAGCGCAGCTTAAAATAGGCCCAAACACTATATAGCATCAGAGCGTGGATCGCATGGATCTTGAGGGAAGGCTGGACCTTGTTTTGAAGGAGCCAACCGAGGAGGTTGTGACTTTAGAGGAGCTAAAAGAGCTGCTTTCTTCCAATAGCAATCCGGCCCATTATATCGGGCTTGAGGTATCCGGAAGGCTGCATATCGGAAGCCTGCTGATCAACGGCTTCAAAGTGAATGACCTGCACAAGGCGGGTTTCAAGACCCAGATTTTCCTGGCTGATTGGCATTCCGTAATCAACAATAAATTGGGCGGGGATTGGGAAAAAATCGACAAGGCGTCCAAATATTACGAGGAGGCGTTCAAATTCTTCTGCCCGGGCTCGAAAATCATCCGCGGAACGGAGCTCTACAAGGAAAATGACGGATACTGGCGGGATGTGATCGCATTTTCAAAGCAGATCACGCTTGCGCGGGCAACAAGGTGCCTAGCCATCCTTGGAAGGACCGAAAAGGATTCGCTGGATCTTGCGCAATATTTCTATCCATCGATGCAGGGCGTGGACATGAAGCATCTGGGGGTCGATTTGGCGCATGCGGGCATGGACCAGAGGAAAATCCACATGGTCGCGAGGGAGGTTTTCCCCAAGATGAAGCAAAAAAAACCAATTGCATTGCATCATCATCTGCTTGCCGGCCTAACCGAACCGCCAAAAGTTTCAGGAGTTGATAAAGAGGATGCGGTGTATGCCTCCAAAATGAGCAAATCACTCCCCAATTCCGCAATCTTCATCCACGATTCCGAAAAAGAGATTTCTGATAAAATCCGGAAGGCATATTGCCCCGAGAAGGTCGAGGGGAACCCGGTTATGGAAATTGCAAGGTACGTCATCTTCCACGAGGCAAAAGCGCTGAAAATCGAGCGGGATGCGAAATACGGCGGCAATCTGGAGTTTCGGAATTACGCCGAGCTCGAACGCGAATACGCCGGCAAAAAGCTCCACGCAGTGGATTTGAAGAATGCTGTTGCAAGGGAATTGGCGAAAATACTTGAACCATTAAGGACGCATTTCGAGGGCAAAAAGGATTTGCTGCGTGTTTTTGACGAGGCTGAAATCACAAGGTAATTTAGGGGCTCCATATGGCGCTGATCAAACTGCCAAAAATGAAATCGCTATGGAAGCTGAACCCATTCAAGATGATTAAGCGGATCCGGCTCCTTCCGGAACGGAAAAAATGGGATAAGCACGGGCCCCTGAAGGTCGCATTCTATACCGACTCCTATTTGCCGAACGTGGATGGGGTTGTCAATTCCATCATCTCCTATTCCCGCGAGCTTGAGAGGCGCGGCAACGACGTGTTTATTTTCACATCGGGATCCGATGCGGATTCAAGGGAATTCGGGAACAAGAAAACGTTCTTTTTCGAATCAGTGAGGTTCCCGCCCTACCCGCAATACAAGGTCGCGATCTTTCCATTCACCTCTTATCGCTATGCCAAAAAAACCGGTGCGCACCTGATCCATTCGCATGCGATCGCTTCCATGGGGCTCGCATCGATCACATGCGCGAAGATGCTCAACTTGCCGCTTGTGGGCACATTCCATACGATGGTCCCGAAAGCAGGATTTGTCCTGACAAGGAGCTCGATTGGGAAACGGATCTTTTCGGAGGTCGCATGGGGGGCCGTTAGGCAATTCTATGCGCCCTTTGACCTCGTTACCGCCCCGACAAAAACAATCGAGCGGCTCCTCAACCATAATGGGATTGAAAACACCGCCGTTGTCCCAAATGGGGTGGATGTGAATAAATTCTCCACGCACATTGATAGGCAATTGGTCAGGAAATTGCTCGGCATACGGCAGGATGAAAAAATCATATTGACCTCGGGAAGGATGAGCGAGGAGAAGAATGTCGATGTGCTGCTTCGGGCGTTTGCAAAACTTCTGAAGGTGCATAAAGCGAAATTCATAATACAAGGCGATGGGCCTGCGAAATTGAAGTACGTGAAGATTGCAAAGAAATTGGGCCTGCAAAAGGATGTGATTTTCACCGGCTTCGTGAAGGATTTCGAGGTTCCGTTCTTCTATGCCGCCGCCGACGTGTTCACAACTGCAAGCACATTTGAAACGCAAGGCCTCGCACTGCTTGAGGCGATGGCGTGCGGTGGCGTGTGCGTGGGCGCGAAGAGCCTTGCGATCCCGGAGATGCTCCATCACGGATCCAATGGCTACCTCTTCAGGCCCGGCGATGATGCGGATTGCGAGGAAAAACTGCTCAAGGCGCTTAATCTCAAAAGCACCACGCGCAATGCAATGAGCAAGAATGCAAGGCAGGTTGCGATGGAATATTCGATTGAGAGGAGCACGGATAAGCTGCTTGGCGCATACCGGAAAGTGCTCTAATCCCCCAATGCAGCAGAAATTTCCTGCGCTGTTTTGAATCCGTCCTGCGTTTTTCCGTTCACTACTACCGAAGGCATATGCTTAATTTGGAATATCCCAAGCATTGCCTCAACTGGAGGCGCCTTCAAATCGGTATCGAACGAATAAATCATCACTTCGGGCCTGCTTTCCTTCAGGCTGCTTAGCACATAGCCTTGCTGCGTGCAAAGCGGGCAGTTATCGTTCGTGTAGAAATAGAGGATGGTCTTGATGCTCTTTTTGCATTTTTCATTCGCCTGCTTAAGCAGAAGGAAATCCCTAAGCTGCATCTTTGAATACTCTTTTTTCAAATCCTGCACATCCGTATCCGTCCTGCCCCTTTTCTTTTCAAGGAAATCAAGCCTCTTCCCGAAATTGGCTGTTTGCTCGCCGAAAGCATCGATCTGGCTGAAATAGTACTCGCAGAATTCGTCGGATGAGTCGGGGTAGGTTGCCTGCAGCAAGGAAAGCAGCTCAAATTCGCGGGTCTGCGATTGCAGTTCCTCAAGCTGCGCTTGTACGCTGCTAGTCGCACTCTGGCTTACCTGCATTCCTATCAGTATTCCCACTGAAAATATCAGCACGGAAATTATCAATGCGATAATGTAAATATTCCAGCTAATGCTCCTTGCCATCGAATTCACCATCTGAGCCTTTCGCGCTTTATCTCCTTGAATGCCGTTGCCAGCCAAAAGAGGGTAATAAGCGGCGCATAAATTATGATGTACAGCAATAAAAATGGTGCCGAAATCCGCTCCCTTTGGATGTATTTGATTCCAAGCACCGCCCATGCTATTGTTGTAATCATGATCAATGTGCCCAACGCTTGCAGCCCGGTGAAGCTGAAGAAAAGCGCATCGAATCCATGTGTGAATAGGTCCAGAAGCGAATTGTTGGTGAGCAGGGAAAATATCGCGATCAGGAAAACCGCGAATACCAGCAGGGTTGAAAGGATCGCAACAGGCATCACGAACATCCCGAAATCCCCGTATTTCGGGGAGACGAGGTAATGGTGCTTCAGGATGTTGCGTATTCCGCCCCTATGCCACCTGACTCGCTGGTTCACAAGGCTCCGGAGGGTCGAGGGCGCTTCAGTGTATACGACTGCGCTCATGCTGCTCTCGATCTTGTAGTTATAGCTCTGGATTCGCATTGCCATTTCCTGGTCCTCGAGAAGGTTTGTTTCCTCATACCCCCCGATTTCCTTGAATATCCTTTTCCTGATTATGCTCAACGGCCCCGGAGTGACGTTGATCGAGTTCAGGTAGGATAGGATTTTCCTGCTGAAAACTGTAACAAGGTATTCGATTCCCTGCAGCCTTTGCAAAACGTTTCTCGGATCATGCACCTTCATTACGGATGTGACTGCGGCAACTTTGGGGTCCGCAAAATAACCGAGCATCTTCTGGATTGAGCCCTTCTCTATGTACGAGTCGGCATCAAGGGTGGCTATGAGCTCGCCTTTCGCAACTGCGATTCCAGCATTCAAGCTTGCGGCTTTGCCGGAGTTCTCCTTGTTTATCACCCTCACTTTGTTTTTCCCGTACTTCCTCGCAATTTTCAGTGTGTTATCGGTTGAGCCGTCGTTTATAACGATAATATCCAGCTTGCTTCTGGGGTAGCCCGCATTGAGCACGGATTCAATCGTGCCTGCGATGCATTCCTCTTCGTTGAATGCAGGAATCAGGACGCTTATTTTCGGCAAAACCTTTGGAGGCCTTGGCTCCTTGTTGATTTTGCCCATATTCTGAAGGAAAACCAGAAGGAAGAACACGATGACGTACAGGGTAAGGAAGCCTATGCTGTACTCCAACAAATTGCCTGGGATGAATTCTAGCATATAAATACTCCGTTTTTAACCCGCGAACAAACCTTATAATTCCTTCTTTCCATACTTATAAACCTCGTGCCCCGGTAGCTCAGCCGGTTAGAGCGGCTGACTGTTACGCTTTGTAAACACAGAAATCAGCAGGCCGCAGGTTCGAATCCTGCCCGGGGCGTGACACCTATGGGGGAGATATCTCCCCTGCTCGTAGTCGCCTCTACCCCTCTTAATTTGATTGGTTATCCAAACCCCCTAGTATTTAATTAATTCAGCCAAAATCTTTGTGAGCAATATGGACAAGAAGCTGATTGCAGATGTAACCGAAGAGCTCCTAAAGCGGGCTGTAACTGATTTGCCAAAGGACGTTGAGGCTGCTTTGATCGCTTCCGAAAATGCCGAAACAGTTGAAACCGCAAAAGAGCAGCTCGGAATCATCAAGAAGAACATTCTGGTTGCAAGGAAGAAGTGCGCCGCGTTATGCCAGGATACCGGGATTATCAGCTTCTATGTGAGAGGAAAAACACTAAACAAGGAAATCGAGGACGGCATCCGCGAAGGAGTGAAACGCGCAACCGAATCAGTTCCGCTTCGCCCCAACTCCGTTGACCCGGTTTCAAGGAAGAATTTGGGCAATATTCCGGTCATACATCTTGAATTTTCAGACAAGGACTATTTGGAAATATCCGTGATCCCGAAGGGTGCAGGCTGCGAGAATATGGGCGCCCTGTTCATGCTGAAGCCGTCTGATGGATTGGAAGGCGCACGCAAAGCGATACTAAGGCACGTTGCTGAAAAAGCGAAAAACGCTTGCCCCCCAATAGTGCTGGGAATTTGCATCGGAGGCACACCTGAAGAAGCGATGAGGCTTGCAAAGCAAAATCATCTCCGGAAATTGACGGATAAGAGTGATGACGAGGAATTGGCGGAAATGGAAAAACGCCTATTGGCTGAAATTAATTCTCTAGGGATCGGCACAATGGGCCTAGGCGGCATCAAAACTGCGCTGGCTGTGAAAATCGCAAAACTCCCCTGTCATACCGCAAGTTTGCCGGTTGCAGTCAATATGGGATGCTGGGCGGACAGACGAATGAACGCAAGAATCCATCCGAGCGGGAGAGTAGATTATTATGAATAAGCTTGCCGAGCAAGGAACAAAGCAAGTTCCATATTTTCAATTTGCAAATCAAATTAAGGGAGGTAGAGGCAACACGAGTAGGAGGGATATCCCGCCTATAGGTGTTGAATATTTCGAGTGAGAAAATGAAATACGAATTAACAACTCCGATAACAAAAAAACAGGTCCAATCACTTAAACTGAACGATATCGTTTACCTTTCCGGAAAAATCTTCTCCCTTAGGGATCGGGCGATGAGGAGGATTATTGATGAAAGAAAGGATCATCCCGAACTGAAAGAGGCAGCAATTTACAACTGCGGCCCTTTGGTGAAAAAATCCGGCAATAATTGGGAATTAATTTCGGCAGGCCCAACCACAAGCAGCAGGATGAGCGATCTGGCTGTTGAATTCATTCCGAAATTCGGGGCAAGCGCGATTATCGGGAAAGGCGGGATGGATGGGAAGGTGCTGGAGGCAATGAGGGGGAAATGCGCCTATTTGTCCGCTGTTGGTGGTGCAGGCGCAATTTCAGCAGAGCAGCTTAAAGTCAAGGATGTAGAATGGCTGGATCTGGGCATGCCGGAGGCGTTCTGGAAATTGGAAGCAAGCAAATTCGGGCCTCTGATTGTAAGCATGGATGCGCAAGGAAATAGCCTATACGCCAAAAATGCGCTCGAAGTAGGAAAAAACCTCGCTAAATTGATCTAAACAGTTTTGTCTATACCTTTAAATCCCCTTAAACCTAATTTTTGGGATTATTTATGGAACCCGAAAACATTGGCGATATCGTGCTCTGGCCGATGGTCTGCCTGCTAATAATTGATTTTCTGGATTTCCTAGTTAGCCACTATACTTTCCTTAAGGTGGGAATTCCGGAATTGGCAATTGATGCGTTCTTCTTCGTGATTGCTGTTCCTTTCTACGCATGGGTCGCCAAGAAAGTGATTTATGAGTACAAAGGCGATGCGGAGGATGCCGGGATTGCGACTTTCGTGATGTCCTTCTCCAAATGGCTCGTTGGCTGGTCTACTACGATATTCTTCTTTTTTGTGCTGACTTCGAGCGGCCAAGGCCTCTTTCCGCAGCCGATCAACTTTATCGATCCAATCCAGCGCCTGCTGTCCCTGAGGACTGTATGGCTCTTCGCTTGGCATGTGATCGGCGCAGGGATCGGCGGCAACCTGTTTGGCTATTACTACGAGAAAAAAAAAGAGGACGATGAGAGCTGATTAAGAGTAACCCTCATCCGCCTTGCGCTTCTTTTGTGCTATAGTTGGGCGGATCATGCTCAACGCTTTTTCAAAGTGCTTTTGCGAAACGCTCTTTGCTTCGACATTTTCCCTAAGCGCCTCCATTCCCGCTTCCCTGCAAAGC
>JAZDKC010000041.1:0-8066 GCA_043803465.1 Microcaldota archaeon | reverse complement strand
TTCGCGAGTATATATTTGGATGGTTGAATGCACTTCGCAAAAGCATAATCATTAAAATTCTAGCCGCCAAAAACAAAAAGTGATCGAAATGAAATTAATGGTTGATACCGCAAATTTGAATGAAGTGAAAGAGGCTGCAGGCTGGGGGGTGCTTTCAGGAGTCACAACGAACCCTTCGCTGCTCGCAAAGGAAGGAAAGGATTTCAAGCAGACGATTGTTGAGATCTGCAATCTGGTGGACGGCCCGATTTCAGCTGAAGTGCTCTCCACAACTGCGGAAAAGATGGTTGCGGAGGGGAAGGACTACTCCAAATGGCATAGGAATGTGGTAATCAAGTTGCCTATGACCGAGGAAGGCATCAAGGCATGCAGCAGATTATCGAAGGAAGGGATAAGGTGTAATGTGACTTTGGTATTTACTTCCAATCAGGCATTATTGGCAGCCCGTGCTGGTGCATATTTAGTTTCGCCTTTCGTAGGAAGGCTGGATGACATAAGCGAGGATGGAATCGCATTGGTTCGCGATATTGTGGAGATTTACAAAATCCACCAGGTCAAAACGCATGTTCTGGCAGCAAGCATCCGCCATCCGATCCATGTGATTGGAGCGGCGAAGGCCGGAGCGGACTTTGCAACAATTCCGTTTGCAGTGCTCAAGCAGATGTTCAAGCATCCCCTGACCGATGCGGGCGTGAAGAAATTCATGGAAGACTGGAAGAAGATGAAAAAATAACTAATGCAAATTAAAGGGGGGTGCTTCCAAGGGTAGCGGGGGAATATTCCCCCAAGACGCTTAGGGAGAAGATGAAAAAATGAGATTTCAAATTATTCGGGGGCAGATGCAGGAGCAGCCTATTCTTTCACCTTCATCAGCTTGCTGCAGTGCATCGGAAAATATTGTATTGCACCGCAAAAAGTGCAAACCAGGTAGCTGCCATTGGATTTCATCTCCTCATTCCCGCAGCAGTTCGGCACGGGTTTATCCGCGCCGCAAACCGGGCAAACGAATTTTGCCATAGCAATTCAAAAGTATATCCCCCAATTAAGATAAAAACCAATAGCAATGACGGAAACAACCGCGATTCTTGGATTTTCATCAATTAGCGCAATGCTTTATAAAAACACTCGTCAATAAGCAGATATCTATTTCCGAGGGGTAAAGATGCCGTTCCGCAAGATCAGTGATTTGAAGCAATTGAAGCTTGTGGCAAACACCTTGAGGCAGGACTTGATGCGCTCCCTATCAGAGGCGAAGAGCGGCCATTCCGCCGGAACCCTGGATCTAGTCGAATTCTTCACCGCGTTATATTTCAATATCCTGAACCATGACCCAAAGAACCCCAAGTGGGATGGCCGGGATCGGTTCGTGCTCTCGTGCGGCCACGTGGTTCCGATCCAATATTGCGCAATGGCAACTGCGGGCTATTTTCCAAGGGAGGAATTGATGACCCTTCGGAAATTGGGCACCAGATTGCATGGCCATCCGCACAACCTGGCGCTTCCGGGCATTGAAACTTCGGCAGGCCCATTGGGCCAAGGCTCCTCCATTGCAGTAGGGATGGCGCTTGCAGCGAAAATGGATGGGAAAAAGCATTATGTTTACTGCCTCACATCCGACGGCGAGCACAATGAGGGCCAGATGTGGGAGGCATGGATGTTTGCAGCAAAGATGAAGCTGGATAATCTCATAATTTTCATGGACCGCAATTTCATCCAAATAGACGGCAGCACCGAGGATGTGTTGCCGCTTGAGCCGCTTGTTGACAAGCTCAAGGCGTTCAACCTCAATGTGATCCAAGTGAACGGGCACGACATCCCTGCAATAATTGCGGCAGCAGAGGAAGCAAAGAAGTCCGACAAGCCTTCAATGATCCTGCTCAACACCATCCCCGGAAAGGGCGTGTCGTTCATACAGGGGAAATATTCGTGGCACGGAAAGGCGCCAAGCGCAGTGGAAGCGGAAGCGGCAATAAAAGAGTTGCTTGATGAGCGCGCAAGGATCGAAAAAGGCGAAATTTAAGTGAAGCAGATTAGCCTTGAGAGAATAATTGAGATGGCAAATTATGGTTTGTGATGCTTGAGAAAAATAAGAAGTTGATTTTTTTATGGCCGTTAAGATTCTTGGAAACATCTATGAAAATGTGGAAAAGGTGCCCACCCGCGATGGCTTGGGCAAAGGCCTGGTGGAATTAGGCGCCCGAAACAAAAACGTAGTTGCGCTTTGCTGCGACCTTGTCGAGTCCACCCGGGTCAACTGGTTCTCGGAAAAATTCCCCGACCGCTATTTTGAAGTCGGGGTATCCGAGCAGAACATGGCCGGGGTTGCTGCGGGCATGGCGGCCGAAGGGAAGATCCCATTCATCGCAAGCTATGCGGTGTTCTCGCCAGGCAGGAATTGGGACCAGATCCGGATCAGCATCTGTTATTCCCAGAACAATGTAAAAATCATCGGTGCGCATGCGGGAATTTCGGTAGGGCCGGATGGTGCAACCCATCAGGCGCTGGAAGATATCGCAATAACACGCTGCCTGCCGCATATGGTTGTTCTTTCCCCCTGCGATTGGATTGAGGCAAAGAAGGCAACGATTGCAATGGGTGAAATGAAGGGCCCCGCGTACATCAGGCTTAGCAGGGACAAGGTCCCGGTTGTGACCTCGGAGGATACCCCGTTCAAATTGGGGAGGGCAGAGGTTTTCAGGGACGGAACCGATGTTACCGTCGTAGCAACCGGCCAGCTCGTGTATGAGGCACTGATTGCAGCAAAACAACTCGAGAAGGAGGGAATTTCCGTTCGGGTCATTGATTTGCATACTATAAAGCCAATCGACAAGGACACGCTGATCGAGGCCGCAAAGGAGACCGGCGCAATTGTTTGTGCCGAAGAGCATCAGATAACGGGCGGCATGGGTTCTGCTGTTGCAGAGGTGCTTTCCGAAAACTACCCTGTCCCGGTCAAATATGTCGGAATCAAGGATAGATTCGGGGAAAGCGGCCTGCCGGATGAGCTGCTGGTGAAATTCGGGTTGAAGAGCACCGACATTATTGAAAAAGCGAGGGAAGCTATCGGTATGAAACGAAAGTGAGCGCAATAACTTTTTCTTTTTTCAACAATTGCCGAATTTTTTTACATTGGGGAAAGAGTATTAAATATCCTGAATCGTGTTATTGCACTTCGATTAGCCTTCGGTGATGATTATGGGGAGACCCAAAGTATTCGTAACGCGGCCCTTGCCGGGAAATGCATTGCATGAACTGCGGAAGCATTGCGATATTGAAATGCAGGAGGAAGACCGGCTTGCAAAGCGCGAAGAAATCGCTGAAGGCATCAAGGGAAAGGATGCGCTTCTTTGTTTGCTGACGGATAAGATAGATGGCGACCTGATGGACCAAAACCCCAATCTGAAGATAATTTCCAATTATGCGGTCGGGTTTGACAACATCGACATTCCTGCAGCCACGCACCGGAAGATCCTAGTCACGAACACCCCTGGCGTTTTAACAGAAACAACTGCGGATCTTACGATGGGCCTTCTTTTAGCCGCAGCGCGCAGGATTGTCGAATCGGACAAATTCACAAGGGAGGCGCGGTATGAGGGCTGGGGGCCATCGATGCTCCTTGGAGTCGACGTATATGGCAAGACCCTGGGGGTTGTCGGCCTTGGCAGGATTGGCCGTGCGGTTGCCACAAGAGCCTACAGGGGCTTTGGAATGAACATAATTTACAACGATCCGCAGGAGGATTTCGAGTTCAACAAGGAATTCAATGCAAAGTTCGTTGGGATGGATTCGCTTATCACGGATTCCGACTTCATTTCCATCCATGTGCCCCTGACCCCGAAAACAAAGCACATGTTCAAGGAAAAGCAGTTCCACATGATGAAGAAGAACGCGGTGCTGGTGAACACATCGAGGGGCGCGATCATCGAGCAGGCGGCGCTTGCAAAAGCACTCAAGGAAAAGAGGATATTTGCTGCCGCGCTTGATGTTTATGAGGACGAGCCGCGCGTGCCCGTGGAGCTTATCCCGCTTTCGAACGTGATCATGGTGCCGCATATCGGCAGCGCATCGTTGGAGACGCGCTCGAAGATGGCGGACATGGCCGTGCAGGCGATACTGGATTTCTTCAGCGGGAAGATGCCGGTGAATGCGATCAACAAGGAAGTAATGCAAAAAAAATAAAAAGAGTGCAAACTGCCGAATCCCATATGCAATTAATTCCACGCCTAACCGATACCTTCCCCAATAGCATGTTTCCCTTTTTGTAAGCGTTTTGCTTTGCAATACCAATACCCTTATATTTCAGCTTTAACTCTTAAAATGAGGTGAGATTATGGGGGCAAGGAGCACAGCTGCGGCATTTCTATTTTTGCTATTATCGACATTCTACGTCCCGTTTGCAGCTGCGGCATCTTTGGGCAATACGGCGCAGGCAGTGAACAGCTATTCCCAAGTGATTTTCGACGAGCGCGGTCTCGCATTGGTGCTCAACAGGCTCGAATTCCTGAATCTGAAAACGGAGACGGTAAAAGACCTGACGCTCGAGATACCCGGCAACAATGTTGAAATGAAATATGCGCTCGAAGGGCTCATAGGCTGCCAGCAAACCTGCGCTCAATATGAAAACACGTGCGTGAACAACCGCAAGGTTTGCCAAACGTGGGATTACGGGGCAAATTCGTGCACCAACTGGATTGACGAGTGCCAGCAATACAGCAAAACCTGCGTGCGTTACCAGGAAAGCTGCAGCAATTATGGCAATTACTACGATTCCTCAACCTCCTTCAAACTCCTGGATTTCGAGAAAATCGGCGCGAATACCTTCAAGCTGAAGCTCGACAAGCCGATTGAAAGCGGGAGACGGGCAATCATACTGATTTCCTACCGTTCGCTGGGCCACGTGACCGAAAGGATTGCAAAGGACTTCGATTTCCCGACAATAAAATATCCGTTCGATGTCGATTACACCAGAGTGGCTGTTACGGTCGACAAATCGCTCCTGCTGAAAGGTGGAAGCACCTCGACGGATTACACCCGGAGCTATGCCACCTTTGAAGGCGCACTCGCCGTCCAGTCAAAATCCGCCTCGATCTCCAGCTCCAGCATTTCCTACGCGCAAAACGTGAAAAGCGCGCAAGGGCTCGTGAAGGAGAAGAGCAACCTCCTTCCGTACGAGGTTTTCCATGTGACGGGAAGCTATTCCGAATCCAGCTGGAAACTTTATCTGTTCGATTGGCTGTTCTGGATCGCCATAGTGCTGATTCTCGGCTTCCTGGTTGTGAAATTCGGATTTTCAAAAATCAACGAGGCAATCGATTCAATTGCGCCCTCCCCGAAGGACAGGAAGGCCGCTGCGCCGGATTTCATGCGCGCTGCGATCAGCGGAATAGTGTTCTCGATCATGTTCTCCGTGGCATGCGGGTTCATGCTCCTGATCTTTACTGTCGTTGGCTTCGGCCATGCGGGCCTTTCCTCCAGCGATCCGTTCAATGCATACAAGCTGCTAATTCTGGCGATGATACTGCTTGGCATACTCTCCGGGATTGCGGTGTTCCTGTTCATCGCATCGAGGTTTACTGCACCGGAAGGCGCGGTTGCAGCCATAGTATTCCTTGGGATTTCAATAATCCTCGCGCCCATCACCCTGGTGATTTTCGGGATGCTGATATCCGTTTTCCAAATAGGCGCCCAACGGTATTATTAGGAAAAAGCGGAAAAAATTGGGATGCAGGCCGCCTTTCCCGCAACACGGACCCGCACCCGTTGGGTTTTTTCACCATTTCCACCCCCAGTGCTAGTGTGCAGCCTCAGGCGCCGCAAGCCTTAAATAAGCCATCCGCACAAATACGTGAACCCATTTTCAGGTGATATTCATGACAGTTGTAGGTGACGACCTTGTCAAAAACTGCAGGCATTGCTATGCGACCCAGGGATACGGCATCAGGCTAATCAACGATGGCGGGACCTTTTCTTGCCCGCAATGCAAGTCGCAATATGTGCTCGAGCACGGCTTTACCAAAAAGCTCTGATTCCCGCCAATTCCTTGTTTTTTATACCTACTCTACCTATTTTTAATCCTAAATTAGGATTTAATTTGCGGATTGAATCTTACCGCCATGCCCGATGTGATTTTCATGCCTGAAGAAAAAAAGCAATACACTGAAAAGGATTTGGACGCGCTGTTCGAGAAAGCAAGCAAGATCGGCGCGGTCCTTACGCTCCTGCACTTTGATTCGTTTGCACGCGAAAAGGAGGTGGTTGCGGCTGCGCTCGTAGAACTCATCAGCCGGATCAATGCGGAGAAGGGGGTGCTTTATTGCAGGGGAGAAATTGAGGAAGTGCTCGAAACCGAGGATGAGAAAGGCAAGGGGTATTCCACTTACACCGAAGTGAAGGTGCTCTTCTCCGGCCTGGATGTTGCTGTTGGAATCTGCATGAAATACGGGCCTGTTGTTGTGGAGGTCTTGCAGCCTAGGGAGATGAAGCTCAACCAAGAGCAGCTCCAGAACGTGATGCTCAATGCGAGCAGCGTCTCGCAGCATTTCACCACCTACTTCATGAGCAAATTGCTCAAAAAGGAGGATTTTGATGATTTCCAAAAGAGCCTCAAATCACGCGTCAAGCACGGCAGGAACATGATCGAAGCGGGCCACGGCTCGCCAACGGACAAGCTTGAGGAGGATGCCGAGGGGCAAAAAAAAGAAAAAACGGGCGCCGAACCGGATAAGAAAGCTGAAAAGCCTAAAGAGGAAACGGAATCCAATTCCGACCAGAAGGAAGCCAAAAAAACAGAAGACAAAACGCCCGATAAGGCAGCCTCAAAGCCGGATGACCAGAAGGAAGCGCAGAAGAAATAGCGCGATTATTGGTGAATTTTTGCCCGATTCCAACCTTTTACACCCGAACTCCCCCATAACAAGTAATAAATACTACTTCGACGCATTTATTTTCCCAAACCCACGTGATAGCATGCAGCAGTTGGAACTAGTCGAATTCGTAAAGGAACCATCCTGGAGAGAAGTGCTACTGGAATCCATAGGTTCGCAGCAGATGAACCCGTGGGAAATAGACCTGATCAAGGTTGCGGATGCCTACCTTCTGAAGGTGAGGGAGATGCAGGCAATGGATTTGAGGGTGCCCGCGAACGTGATTTTGGCTTCCGCATTGCTTCTGCACTACAAGGCGCAAGCGTTGCAATTGGAGGAGCCCGTAGCCGAAGAGGAGCCCATGCTCCGGCCCATGCTCGATGAATCGATTCCCGACCTCGTTTACCTTTCAAATTTACCCAGGTCCAGGACCATCACCCTAACCGAGCTCATAGAGGCGGTTGAGGATGTGATGAGCACCGGCAGGAGGGAAATTCTGCCGCGGTTGAAGGCGGATCCGCTGCACATTGAAATCCCGAAGGACAACATCAACGAGCTGATGCGGCAGGTGCACAGCAGGGCACACGAGCTGAAGGATCGGGAGAACATTTTGCTCTTTTCCGAATTGATCAAAACATTCAACGGCCATGGCGAGGGCAAGGCGCTGCTTTACTCGCGCCATCTTCCCCCTGTTTTGCACCTGATTCAGGAGGAGAAGATGTTCGCGTGGCAGGATAGGCTGTTTGGCGAGATCTTCATCAAGGTGCTAAATTAGCCCGCTTGCGAATGTTAACCCAATCTATTTAAACCCCTCCCGGTTAATTCTTCCGATTCTATTTACAGGTGGTTTTTATGAAAATAAAGGACGAAGTGATGAAGACCATAGATGCGCTCAAGAAAGCGGGCTTCAATCCCGTTGATGCGGTGTTTGAAGGCGCTGTCGGAGTGAAGGAGGACACCACTTTGGCATTCATGGACAAATTGAACGACAACCAGATGGTCTCCGGTGTGATCCGCGTGATCTACACCCTGGATGAGGACAACGTTCGGTTCGTCGAAATCCCTGTTGGCCAGGCGGGTGCGGAGCCCGAAGAGCCCAAGAAGCGCTAGGCTGCTTTTTTCAATTTTTTTAGCCCTAATGTGAATTATATCCGTTATCCGAACCGATCATCAGCCGGATTTTATTGCACTTTGCTTTGCCTG
>JAZDKC010000040.1:0-61931 GCA_043803465.1 Microcaldota archaeon | reverse complement strand
CATATTCCTATTCCAACAAAATCCAAAATAATGCCCTATACTCTAACACTTATGGGGTATACTTTTCTTATTCAAACTCGAACCAAATTCGAAATAACAATCTAAGTTCAAATAACCAATTTGGATTTTACGCCACCTACTCAGATGGCAATTCATTATATGGCAATTCCCTAATAAATAATTATTATTCTGGCTCGTTTTTCTATTACTCCAATTTTAATAATATTTCAAACAATATCGCCCTCTTTAATACCCTTTACGGCCTTCATAATCAATTGTCAAACAATAACCGCTATAGCAATAACATCGTAAACCAAAATTATGGCGAAGGAATAGCTATCGATAGTTCTAACAATTTGACTTATGAAAACAATACCGCGAGTTTCAATCAATTGAACGGATTTTACCCTCATTATATCGATTTCTCTTATTTTGCGAATAACAATATTGCAAATAATGGAAAATACGGTGTTTATTTCCAATACTCCAATAATAATTATTGGGAAAAAAATATATTTGAATCCAATAAGGATGCTGGGCTTTGGTCGGAATCGAGCAGTTATAACAATTTTACAAACAATACCTTCCGAAATGACACAATAGGCGTTTATTTGTCTGCCTCGTATTACAACAATTTTGGCAGTAATTACTTGACCTCAAACGCTAAAGGCATGTACCTGCCTAATTCGAATTACAATACGATATATGACAATTATTTCAACAACACCATCAATGCGCAGGACTCCTATTACAATTATTGGAGCACCCTAGTCACTCCGGGTACGAACATTATCGGCGGCCCGACCATTGCCGGAAACTACTGGTTTGACTATTTAGGGGCAGACCTTACCGGTGACGGAGTGGGCGATACGTTATTGCCCTACAATGCCAATGGGAATATCCTGAATGGGGGAGACTATTTGCCCCTGGTTATGAATATCTCTACTCCTTCGCCCAGTCCCTCGCCTTCTCCGTCCCCCTCACCCTCGCCATCCACTTATCCCGCGCCTATAATTTCGGAGTCATCAATATATGCGGAGGCCATTACGAACGATTCTGCGCAGATTATTTGGATAACCGATATCCCCTCGACTTCCGAGGTGTTTTATGGAATTAGTACCAGCATGGAAAATTCGACCAAACAGGAGAATAATGTTACATCCCATCTGGTTGCTTTAACCACTCTAATGCCATCTACGTTGTATTATTATATTGTGCGAAGCTGCAATTCCGGGAATTGCACCAATTCTTCCTTAAATTCATTTTCAACCCTGGCAAATCCCACTCCTTCGCCCACGCCTGCCATTACGAATTGGCTGTACGAGAACTTTTCCTCACCCGATCTAAACCTTTCAAAATGGAATATAACGGCGCCATTTGATGCGCCCCTGGCATTATCCGAATTTTATACCAACGTTTTTACCGAAAGGTACCATACCGCGCAATTGAATGCATCCAATGCGGATGTATCGGGTGAAATAGCCGCATATTCATTCAATAGTGGGGATACTTTGGATTACGACCTATACCTGATTTCTGGCTCTGGAAATCATATGAGCAGAATGGTAATCAACGATATCCCCTGGGATGTCAGTTCTGGCGTATGTTTATGGTGTGGAGCAATAGGCTATTGGAGCGGGCCTATGGTTGCTGGCTATGCGCCGGGTGCTTATCACATAAGAATCAACTTCCAAACCGGAAATACGACTTTGAAAGTCACGACGCCCGATAACTCTGTTGTCGAATTCAATTCTAGCTCATAT
This sequence comes from Microcaldota archaeon, assembly GCA_043803465.1. GTDB lineage: Archaea > Micrarchaeota > Micrarchaeia > Norongarragalinales > SBBD01 > JACRGC01. The sequence continues at coordinate 60,168 of JAZDKC010000040.1, read as the reverse complement.
TCCCCGCCATTCAAATTCGCATTCAATACGAGAACCGGCCATGACGGACTGATCGAACTGGATTACGATAATTTCGTGATTAATGGCCCGGAAACCACCTATCCGAGCCCAACGCCCACAATAAGCCCCTCGCCGACTCCTACCCCTTCTCCAAGCCCATCCCCGACTCCGAATGCAACAGTAACACCTTCTCCGACCATTTCTCCCGAAGAATTGCAGCAGAGAATAGAAGAATTGGAAAATAAAGTGCAAAATCTAGAGAACAGGACCAGTATTCTAGAGTCGACAGTTGACTCGATTCAGCAAACAATAAGCGGCATCCAAACAACTTTGAACAACTTCATAACCTCTCAAAACCTCCTTAATACGCACCTCAATTTCCTGCCCTTATCGATCAGAAAAGAGATGGTTTGCGGTTATATGGCTTCACAGAACCTTACGACGGATCAAGCATTCGGGTTAACTTGCACTGTGGCGACCGGTAAGGGGAAGCCCGGGTGTACCTGCGTTGCACAAGAATAGCAAACGCGATTTTTACACCTCTTATTTATCCGGCAGGCCCGGTATAATCTCCGAATCCTCAGCAAAATGAACCTGAAGGGTATTTTCGCCTTCCTGAGCATCTCTGTATGGGTTCTGGCTGCATCATCCAGCTTATTCTCCTCCTTTTCCCCCTTCACCCGCACACACCCCCAGATTAGTATAAAAACCTCGTTAAGCTTATAAATCTGGGAAAACTGAAGTATATGCGGGTAAGTCCAAGGAAAGGTGTGCACCGGATGGTGTACGCAAAAAGCCTTCTTTGGGTCCGCACTCTTATTTTTCCCAAATATTCTCCTTCCCCTTATTTGTGATTTTATCCGAAATCAATTCGTAATATGTGCTTTCCGAGTGCGTGAATTTTCTATTTACTGCCCATGCAACGAAATCTACTGCCTGAAGCTCCTTGGAGGCGTGCGATTCCAGATGCCTGATCCGGACGGTGATATTCGGATTCCTGCCCTTTAGCTTCATTTCAATGTATTGGTTGAAATCCTCCTGTAAAAGCTGATTCCCGCTTTTCTTGTCTACGGTAATATCCACAATATCTGTATTCAAGCTTATATGCTCCATCATCTGGCCGCATAAATAATTGTAGAGTTTTTCATTCTTTTTGAAAAGATCTTCCCGAACCCTTGTTTTCGGGACCGCTATGGCGGATATTTTGCAATCGCACCTGCTCAGTCTCTCGAGGACCGCCTTTTTGATTTCCTGCCTAGAATTGTTGGCCTTGATTTCAGAAATATCCTTCATTTTTTTCTTTTTAAATTTACTTTCCCGGACCCTTTTTATTATCCTCGATAATCCGGACGGATTGTGGGTGACTATTGCGACAATGCTAAAATAAGCAGAACCGTACTTTCCAAGGTCGCCGCTTTCATCAATGAAAACATACTCGATATGTTCCTTTGGTTTTTCTCCTTGGCAGCTTGCGATGGGCTTACTTTCCTCCATGCATACTGAACGCAGAATTAAGCTTAAAAATAAGCAGTGGAAGTGACCCCTCTTCCTGCATTTATTCCCCTGTTTTCACTCCTTACTTATGAGAGGATTCTTATTCGACACCCAATGCTCCGGAGATAAGGTTATTCTGTGGCTGAAGACGGAACGCGGCATGGTCAGAGTTACGGATGATTACCGCACCTTCTTCTACGCTAGGCATCCGGATATGGAGGAATTGAAACGCAGGCTGGAAAAGAGGGGGCTTGCGCCGGTTCTGGAGGAAATGCCCACAATCTACAATGAGAATCTTTCGGTGTTCCGGGTGGAAGCCGGAGTTTCCGATTTCACGCGGATAGTTCGGGAGCTGGAGAAGGAATACGAGTACGATTTGGAGATGTATAACGCCGATATCCCGCTCAATCAGCGTTACCTTTATGATAAGGGATTGATGCCGTTGCAGCAGGTGGAGTTTGAATACGAAGGAAATGGCAGTGTAAGTGGCGGAGGTTATGTTGGAAGGGGGAGTTCGGATGGAGCGGGGGGCTCAGGAAATGGGGCAATTTCCAAATTATTGTGGATTGAAAATATCGACAGGAACGAGCACGATTATGAGGTTCCGGATTTGAAGACGCTCTCGTTGGAGTTCAAATTATCCGACCACAGGTATGCGGATTCGACCAAGATTTGGGGGGTTTATTTCAATGGGGAGCTGATGAAGGGCTGGGAGAGGAAGCTGCTATGCGAGTTCATGCGCAAATACGTGGAATATGATGCGGATGTGATCATTTTCGACAATGAGGAGGAGTTCCTGATCCCGTTCCTGCAGGAGAGGTTCCTGAAATACGGGATGCACTTCTCATTCGGAAGGGAAGCGCAGGTGTTCAAATTGAAGAAGGGAAAAAGTTATTTTTCGTATGGGCACATAGTTCGCCGCAATGCGCCCTACTATTTCTTTGGAAGGTGGCATCTGAACGCCAATTGGTTCATGTTTTCAGAAGGGAATTTGAATGGCTTGGTTGAATTTTCAAGGACTACTGGGGTGCTTCCGCAGAAGGCCGCAAGGACAAGCCCCGGAAGCGGTGTTAGCAATCTGCAGGTTCTGGAGGCATACAAGAACGGATACCTTGTGCCTTACAAGAAGAATCAGGTGGAGGTGTTCAAGGATGGGAATGCTTTGTATAATGCGGATAGGGGCGGCATGATCCTGGAGCCGAAAGTTGGGATGCATACGGAAGTAGCTGAAATCGATTTCTTCTCCCTATACCCTAGCATCATGGTGGTGCATAACCTTTCACCGGAAACGATGTTCTGCAAATGCTGCGAGGAGAATACGGTGCCGCAATTGGGGTTCAATGTTTGCGAAAAGAAGGATGGAATATTGCGCAATATTTTAGCCCCAATTCTGAAACGCCGGCTCTATTATAAGAAGATGAAGAAAACCGCAATAGGGGATGAGCTGCAAAAGTACGAGGAGAGGAGTGTTGTGCTGAAATGGCTGCTTGTTACGTGCTTCGGCTACACCGGCTACAAGAACGCCAAATTTGGGAGAATTGAGACTCATCAAAGCATTTGCGCGTTTGCAAGGCATAAATTGCTGCAGGCGATGAGAATAGCCGAAAAGCACGGGTTTCAGGTGTTGCATGGGATAATTGATTCGCTCTGGATTCGGAAGGAGGGGTATCGGAAGGAGGAAGTGGAATCGGTGTGCAGGGAGATTGAGGAGGTTACGGAAGTTCCCATCAAAATAGAGAATTTCTACAAGTGGTTCGTGTTCCTTCCCTCTCTGGTGAACCCAAAAGTACCGGTTCCCACTCGTTTTTATGGGGTGAATCTGGAAGGGGAGCTGAAAGTTAGGGGAATTGAACTCCGGAGGAAGGATACGTGCAATCTGGTGAAACTGTTTCAGGAGGAATGCCTGAATCTGCTGGGGGAAGCGGAAACAACCGTGCAATTCCACGAGAGGATTCCGCAGCTGTTCTTCGTTCTGGACAAGTATTTGAAAAAGCTCAAGGACGGAGATTTTGTGCTGAAGGATTTGGTGATCAAGAGGCAGCTTTCAAAACCGCTTTACCGGTATAAGGGGAATAATGTGCAAAGAGAGATAGCAACGCAGCTGCAAAAGCACAATATTACGGTTGCTCCGGGCATGTCCACCAAATTCGTTTTCGTGGAGAACGGCAAGCAGAAGCAGTACCAGAAGGCGGTTCCGGTGCAATTCCTGCAAAGCGATGCGAAATATTCCGTTAAAGAATATGAGAAACTGCTGGTGAAGGCGCTGGAGGCGATCATTCTGCCTTTCGGGTATTCGGAGGAGGAGATATGGCGGAAATTGGAGAGCGAGAAGCAAATGGCGCTGAATTATTACCAGGAAACCGCTTTGTGAAAGTTTTATATAGGTGGGAAAGCAGAATTTACTTATGGTAGGGAACAGATTGCAGTTTGCACCTAATTCGAAGCGATTTTCCCTACTTTCAGCCTCGAGCTGTAACTGATTCTGATTCCGGGCCCTCTTGCTGTTTTTGTTTTTAGCTTAGCCATTATCCGAGGTTGATATTCATGAAAACATTTGGAAAAAACATATTGGAGACTATTGGGAATACGCCGCTAATAGAAATAGGCGGAATCTGGGCGAAATTGGAAACCACGAACCCTACCGGCTCAATAAAGGACCGGATGGCGTGGAACATCATCAGAAGGGCGGAGGAGCGGGGCGAACTGCGGGAAGGGATGGAAATTCTGGAAGTCACAAGCGGCAATACGGGAATCTCGTTTTCCATGCTTTCGGCAATTCGCGGGTACGGTCTCACTGCTGTGATGCCTGAATCCATGAGCATTATGCGCCGTAGGATGATTGAAAAATTCGGAGGGAAGATCGTGCTGACGCCCGCAGAAAAGGATATGGCGGGTGCAATTGCGGAATACGAAAGGCTTGTTGCTTTGCATCCTGATTGGTATCTTCCGAATCAGTTCAAAAATCCGGACAACCCCGATGCGCATTACCGTGGAACAGCAGAAGAAATCCTCGAGCAGATGCCTGGAAAAATAGGCGCATTTGTTGCAGGGGCTGGAACGGGGGGTACCCTTATAGGAACTGGAAGAAGGCTGAAGGAGGAATTTCCGGATATTCGAATCGTTGCGGTTGAACCTATGGAATCAGCTGTGCTTTCAGGCAAGCAGCCGGGGCACCACGAAATTCAAGGCATCGGAGAGGGTTTCATACCGGAATTGCTGCAAAGGAATCTGGATTTGGTGGATGAGATAATCGCAATCCCGGGCGTAGATGCAATAAGCATGGCGGATAAGTTGGCAAAAGAGCATGGAATCCTAGTAGGTACAAGCTCAGGTGCGAATTACCTTGCTGCACAGAAATTGAAGGAAAAAAACGGGGAAGTCGTAACCATATTTCCTGATAGGGGTGAACGGTATTTATCGGACTTATAAATGGGTGAAACGCTGACGCAGTTATTTAAACACCAGAAACGTGTTCTTAGTTATCGGCGATTCGGATGGCGAAATGGAAGGACCTGATTCCGGCGAATGAGGAGATAATAGTCGCAAGCAACGGCAGCTTTGGCGAACCTGCAAAGCCGCAGATGGGGATGCTCGTGCTTGCTGCAAAGAAGATTTATGTGATCTATTTCGAAGGCTTGATGGCGAACATCCCAAAGCTGTACAGGACGATTCAATTGGTGAAGGTGCAGAACGCGCAAATAACCGGCGATGTGATGCGCAGCCTGGAATTCGATTATGACGTCAAGGAACGCAATGAGCACGTAAAATTCACCTCCCTCGACTATGAGGTGAGGAAGCTGCTGGAGGAGATCGAATATGCGGCCGACAATCCCTGAATTTAGCTGGCGGTAATCATGGCAGACTGGAAGGAGCTGATTCCGTGGAATGAGAGGATAATCTTTGCAAGCAACGGCAATTTCGGGGATCCGGGGATGCCCAAGGTGGGGATGCTGATTCTTTCGAAAAAAAAGGTATTCGTAATCTATTCCGGAGGCATAATGCCGGATGTGCCCAGGTTGCATCGAAGCATCCCCCTTCTGAAAATGCACAACATCCGGGTTACCGGAAGCGTGATGATGGCGCTGGAGTTCGATTATGAGTTCCGTGAGAAGAAGGAGCATTTGAAATTCACCTCCTTTGATTATGAGGTGCTCAAGCTGCTTGAGGATATCGAATACGCAAGGGACAATCCCTAAGAGGGATGGCGGCGTCAATGGCCGGTCGCTACCCCTATTTCCTTATCTGCTTTCCCCGGAGCCGCATAAATAGATCCGTATACAATCAGCACGCCGCCGACCACCTGTGCAAAAGAAAAGGTCTCGCCAAGGAAGTAATTTGAAAGCATGCCGGTGAAAACAGGGCAGAGGGAAATGATGACTTCAGTGGCAGTCGGGGAAACTCTTATGAGCGCCCATGATTGCAAACCAGTAGGTATCATTGTGAAGAAGATACCCGAAACAATGCCGATGGCAATCACTGTAGGCTGGAAATCGAATTGCTGGTTCGAAATGCTAAATAAGAGCGAGAGCAACGCAGTAGTGCCGAACCCCACCAGCATCAGCGATTTGAAGTCGCATTTCCTCAAATAAATGCCTGTCAGGACCAACCCCAAAGCGAATGGAATATTGTCAAGGAATAGCGCGATCTCTCCTGTGCTGATCTGCCAATCCGGAGTGAATGTGAACAGGATGAGGCCGGTGAAAGCGATCATTGCAGCTGTTATTTCCCTATCGCGTACCTTTAGTGCAAGGAAATATGAGAAAACCGGGACGAACAGCACCGAAAGCGAGGAGAGGAACGACGCCCTTGCAGGAGTGGAGAGTATCAGTCCCACTCCGTTAAGAAGGAATCCGATGAATGTGAGGGCGCCGATTATGATTCCGGGCATCATCTCGTGCGATTTCACCTTGTGATTTGTCTGCCTCAAAATGAGGTACATGAGAATGAACGCGGTCACATACCTCCCGGTGAGGAGCGGGAGCATCTCATAAGCCATCAGCGGGCCCTTCATGTAAACATTCGCAAACGACCAAAGCAGCGCAGCGCCGATAAGGGCGAGCACCGCGGAAGATGAGCCGGAAGCCATATTTGTTTTTAGGCAAAATCGGTTAAATAGGTTTCGATTTCCAGTTGTGGTGATGGAAAATTTGTGCCGGCATTGCGCTTAACGAAACCGGTTTATAAAATCTAGCCGTTAAAATTTATGCATGCAGGAGAAAACCGAGAAAAGCTGGCTGCAGCGCAGGAAGCTCTACAGGATCGCAACCGACGGTGCATTGCACCAGGAGGTCGGCGAGCTGCCGATCAGGAAGGGGCTGGAAATCGAGCTCGCAAATGCCAAGATTGCCGAGGACGATTACGTGGATTTGCGCGACCAATCGAAGTCGCCGTTCATGAAGAGCTTCGCGAGGAATTTGGGTGCGCATGTGGCGCTCACAGTCGCTTTCCAATTCGCGATCCCGTTGACTTCCAATTTCCTGAGGTCGGGCTGGGTCATCGGAAAGAGGGTGAAGCTGCGCAGAGACCAAAAGAATGGAAAAATTCCGGAGGAGGATTTCGAGGTGAACAAGGCGCTGCACCATCTGGGAATTGCACTGCCCATCTCTTTTATTCCGTTCGGCGGGGCTTGGCTGCGTATCCGATCTCCGCAATCTGGGCTTCCCACAAGGGCGTGAAGGGCGCGCATCCGAAAATTGTCAAGGCATTGGTGAATGCGGTTTCGCATGGGATAGTGAATAGGCAGGTTAGGAAGGAAATCACCGGAATGGTGAGGCAGAGCATCCGCACCAGCATCAAAAAATAGGCTGGCTGCCATTTTGGAGTGGCTGTCTTTAATAAATCCCTTTTAGCAATAGATTTCAGTGATTGGAATGGTCGCAATAATGGGGAAGGTTTCGGCGCATCTGAAGAGCTTGGGCTTCCGGAATTTGAAAATCAAGGGAATGCGCATCTTCGTCCCGTGGGACGACCCCGGCTGGGAGAAATTCCAGGGAAAGGACCCGATCGGGGATGCCTTAGGGAAGGAGATCGAGCGCTTCCTGAAAAATTCGGATTACGGCATCGAGGTTCTGCAGAAGGAAAGGATCGACAATTACGCGGAGGATCCGTCAAAATATCCCAATCAGAACACGAACGAGAGGGTGCTTTTGGGGTTCGATCTATTAATTAAGCGGAAGTGATCCTGAAAAAAACAGGAAACATTCGGATCAGCACTATGCTTTGGGAGAAGAATGCATCAGAACGAGTATTTTATTATATTTATTATAAAATATTTCGATTCGGGGTGGAACATTTAAGTTTCTAGCGTTGGCAATCCTCAATCCTTTTGAAACCGCCAATTCCCTGAGGGCGCCGTGTGCCTTTGCCAATATGGAGATTTCGGTTTCTTTCTTGAAATGGAATTCCGTAATATTGCCTTTTCTTACGGTTTTCACATGCCAAGGGCTGATTTCGGGGTCGCTTTCAATAAGCCCGGTCCCATGTTCGTGGATTTCGTCGTATCTGATAGGTACCGGTTTATTTCCATTCATGCGTGTCGCCTGAATGGGCCCGCGGAGAATCGGACTCCGGTTCTTCAGTTTTCACGACCGTACTCCTTTCATTTCTTTCGAGGGATTTCTTTCAAATTCCCTTCTTTTTCTCGTGGAGGTCTTTTTCTTCGGGAAGAAAAAGAGGTCCGTGTGAAACTGACGTCTTACCACTCGACTACGAGCCCAAGCGTCTTGGGGAAACCCGGGTTTTCCCGCTACCCTTGGAAGCATCCCCTTCCTAAAAATATTTTCGCTCCCCCTTGAAGCTCAACTTTTCGTTGATAATTTATCAACCCAAGATTTAAATTACACTTGCCGGATCCTATCCCGTAATCGCAAGGAATATATATGATTATACCGGTATAATTATGGATGCATATATGGTTTGGATAGAGGCGAAACTGAGGCGGTGGGGAAGATCATTGGGAGTAGTTGTGCCCATGGGCGCAGTGAAGGCGGAGAATTTGAAGGAAGGCGATACGGTGAAGCTCGGCGTCTTAAGGAAAGCTCACCCTTTCAAGGAATTATTTGGAGCGGTCAAATTCAAGGGCGACACCCAGAAGATACTGGATGAACTTGACAAGGAGCTGTATGACGATGACCGGTGAGTATTTCTTCGACACATATGCACTGGTAGAAATCCTTAATGGAAACCGGAATTATGCCCCTTTCGCATTAACGGAGGGCACAACCGGCATGCTGAACCTTGCGGAGCTTGCAGTGTACCTGAAGAAGAGGATGGAGCCGAGCAAGGCGGACGAGTTCCTTGAAAAATTGTCTGTATCATCTGCGCAGATGTCCTTGGAGGACATTAAGGCGGCATCGAGCCTCAAGCTCAAGTACCGAGATCTTTCCCTTGCGGATGCGATAGGATACTGCATGGCCGAAAGAATGGGGCTGAAATTCCTCACCGGCGACAACGATTTCGAGAAGATGCCGAATGTGGAGTACATAAAGAAATAATTATCCGAAACACATTATCCGGCCCTTATCCGAATCCATCAGCTTCCCATAATCAAGAGGCTTGAGCTTCCTTCCGGATTTGCCGAATTTTGCCTTCAACCCCAGTATTTCCTCCCGGAAGGCGCACGATTTGCAGATTCCAGTTGAGGAGTTCTGGCCGCAGCGTTTGCATTTGAGAATCCCCCTCCCAATCGAGTTGGGCCCAAGCGCCTTTCCGTATTTTTCCTCAAACCCCCTCAATTTCCTCAATTCCCCATTCATCGCAAGGTAAGAGCGCAAAAGGTTGAACTTCACTCCCGGGAACCTCTTCTCCAAATCGTTCAGGAACAATTTTATCTCCATTCGGAAGCTCTCAGTCGCATGCGGGCAGCCGCACCTGTAAAAGGGCAGTTTCTTGAATTTGCAATAAAGCGCGCACTCCTCTTCCGGGTTGTATATGAGCGGCTTCATGCGGGGGGCGAACCCTTCCGTTTCATCATTGATCACATCAAACCGTTTCATCCGCTCAGGCTCATTGTGCAGCATGTTCATCAAAAAAGTTTGCGCAATGTCATCCGCATTATGCCCGATTGCCAAAGAGTCGCAGCCCAATTCGAGAGCAGCCTTGTTCAGCAAATTTTTCCGGAAAACGCCGCAATAGGTGCAGTTGCGCTGGAACTTTTCCTCGGGCATGTTCTGTTTTAATTCCACCACCCGGTCGATCTCCAATCCATACGCATCCTTGAAAGTGCGGATATGGAGTGGCAGGTGCAATTTATCGCAGAGCTCCTGCGCCTTCGCGATCGCATCCAGCCGGTGCTCCTCTATCCCCTCATCGATGAGGATCGGAACCAATGTGGTGCCATGCACGTTTTTCACAATCCGGTGCAGCACGTAAAGCATCGCGCTCGAATCCTTCCCGCCGGAAAGCGCCACCCCGATTTTCTGGTTCAATTTGATGAGTTTGAATTCCTTGTTCGCCTGCCTCACCCGGTTCTCAAATTGGTCGCAGAAGCAGTTCTCGCACAAATGCGTTTTGTTGTATTCCAATTCCACAACCGCATTTTTTTTGCAATTCGCACACTTGGGCATTTAATCAACTCGAACATATAATCGGCATTATGCCATTGAAAAGGAATAAATTAGTATAGGCCCGGCCTTCCTTAACTCACGACATCGTAGCCCCAGCCGTAGCGCCTGCAGTCCGCATCAACCGGATCGAAAGTCAAGTTGTACGTTTCCGATGTTTTGGATGTGAACGTCACCAATTCGGCATATTCGAAAATCCGCTTGCCATCCAGCCCCTTGATGTACACCTGCAGCCCCTTGCCCAAAATGTCGCCGGGGGTTTTTGAGGCAATTGTGCACTGCCCTTTCAGGATGCACCCGTTCCTGTAATCCGAAATTTCACCCGTGCATTTGATCCCATAATTTGGCTGCATGAATAGGAAATATGCAAGTATTAAAATTGCGCCACCAAGTATGAGCCAGCGCTTGGTCTTGCCGCCATCGCCGCTCCCGTGCTCCCCTCCGCCATGCTCGTCATGCCCGGCCCCATGGCCGCCTCCCGCTGCGCCCGTAAGCGAGCCAACTGCCTTCCCCGTAAGTTCGATCCATCCGGAAGGCGATTTCAATTTCGAGAGCGTTTCTCCAGTTGCCTCGCCCCAGGTTTTCTCCCTTTCGGGCGCGTTTTCGATTCCAAGTGGCGCGCCAACCAATGCATCGACATCCACTTTAAGCGAGCTATGCGCAACCTCCAGCCAAACGCGGAAAAACGGGATATAAACCTTGCTTACAGCTGAAATCGAAACCATCTCCCTCTTTATCCCCGCCTGCGCGGCAATTTTGTCCTTCGCGGTCTCCTTCGCCTCATTTGAGGGAATCGCGGTTTCCTCCACTTCCCCGCCCTCCTCGATATTTTTGGTTTTTTGGAGCGGCCGTTCCATGATTACGGGAACAAATTCGGAAAGCTCCCCTGTGTACGCATTCATTGCGGCCTTCCCGGTTGCGGGCGGCCCGGTCTCGGACCGGACATCAAAAGAGAACAAAAAGAACGGGGTGTAAATCAGCCTGACCTCCTCGACTTCGAATTTCTTCCAGCCGCGGTGGTGCACCTCCTTCTGCACGACCCCCAGTGCCGCTTCCGGCGTGAGCACTAATTTGAATGTCGGCGCGTCAAGTACCATAATTGCGTCTCCGCATAATCTCTCTTTTCCGCGATTTAAATCCTTTTGCATTTCGCATGATATGCATTGAAAATTAGGCTATGTTCGGCCTATGGGCCAAGTGCAATAATTGCCTTGTTTGAATCCGCAATTGTTCCGCTTGCACTCGACGTTTTTAATTAGTTTTTTAAGGCGGCGGGTAGTAACCAGACTATGAAGCGCAGGCCCATCTTGCCTCTGAGCACTACTCGTGCAGGTCCCGTGCGGCATAACGAAGCAAAATTGCGCAGGGAGCTCAATATTTTCGATGCGACCGCGATCGATATCGGCGCAATAATCGGGGCCGGAATTTTTGTCGTGATCGGGGTCGTGGCAAGCGTTGCAGGCGCGGGCCTGATCATTTCCATGCTCATTGCAGGCTCCATCGCATACCTTACCGCAATGAGCTATGCGGAGTTGAGCCATCGGATCCCCAAGGAAGGCGGGGAATATGAATTCGCATACCGTGTGATTTCCCACGAGGCAGGTTATCTCGACGGCCTCCTATGGTCCGCCTCGGCAATAGTGAGCGGCGCGGTTGTCAGCGTCGGATTCGCAAGTTATTTTGTGCTGATGGCGCCCTCCCTTCCATTGAAAGGCGTGGCCGTTCTGGTCATAATCCTGATGGTGATAGTGAATATCCTCGGCCTGAAGCGCTCGAGCCTTGTCAATGACGCTTTGGTTGTTGCAAAAATTGCCATCCTGCTGTTCTTCATATTCTTCGGCATCAACCAGGTAAACCCGCAGAATTTCCAGAATATGTACTCATTTGGCTGGGACGGAATAATCCAAGGCGCGGGCATGATTTTCTTCGCGTTCGCGGGATTCGGCAGGGTCGCGACAATTGCCGAGGAGGTAAAAGAACCAACGAAAACCATTCCGAAGGCAATCATGCTTGCGCTTACCGTATGCACCGTGATATACTTCCTCACAGGCTTCACCGCAATCGGCCTTTTGGGCTCGGAGGCGCTCTCGAGATCAACTGCGCCAATCGCGGAAGCGGTTTCGCGAGCAGGCTCGAGGTATGCTGTTGTGCTTGTTGCGATCGGAGCGCTCGCAGCGACCTCCTCTGTCCTCCTGACGGAAATCCTGGGGGTTTCGAGGATAATCTATTCCATGGGCCGCAACAGGCAGATGCCCGCATTCTTCACGAAACTGCACAGGCAATTCGGCACCCCGTATGTTTCGATCATCGTCGCCGGCGCCCTGATGTCGCTGCTCGCGTTATTCATGAACTTCAGGCAGATAATCGAGCTCAGCAGTTTCGGGCTGCTGGGCTATTATGCGATTACAAACCTCTCGGCGTTCATGCTCAAGAGGGACGAGCAGGGCCTGCACAGGTACCTGCACAAGAGCCGCGCGTTCATCGGCCTGATCGCATGCCTTGCGCTGATGGTCTACCTTGCAAGCTCGCTGATCGCCGGCATTTAGGGCTGAAGCTGCATATTCGCAATTGCCTGCCTGTTGATTTCCGGGAACCGCAATTAAAAAGATTTGCAGTCGAAATGGTACCATGGCAGAACGAAGCGGAAGGGAAATCGAGCAATTCCTATACCGCATGTACGCCAGCACCACGCCCGATAGATTCATAACAAAAGTTCTCTTTCCCGCAAGCAGGGAGGGCCGGATAACCCGGGACCGGTTCCATTCGGAGGCGAAATTCCCGGCTTTTCAGCAACTCTTGCGCGATAATAAGGGGCAGGGGAAATACCGCCGGTTGGTTTTTGTAAGGGATGACGGCGCTTATGAGCGGAAATGCGGCATGGCAATCGAATCGCTTCAATTTACCGATGCGAGGTATTTGAAGGAAGGCCGGCAGCCCCTGCCAAAGGCGCGGCTTTTCAAGAACCTGCACATACGGTTCGGGCATCTGGATTTCGGCCAATTGAAAGGCATGGGCCTGACCACCAAGCCCCAAACCACGCAATCGGGAAAAGGCAAAGTCTCTTTTGTCATGATTCCCGAGGGGCTGGTGGCCCATTGGAAGGAATGGGAATTGCCGAACATTGAGAATGGCGAAGCCAACACCCTGAGAATATTGCTGAACCCGGAAATATTCGACAAGCTCGATGAAGAGGGAATGAAACGGGATTTCATCGCAAATTATTTGGCCACCGTGTCCTATTTACGTGGCGATCTGGGAAAAGGCCAACGCGAATATGCCGAATTGTTGGCAATCGAGCCGGAAAAGGGCAATTCCCATTACCAGTCGTTTCATTTCCTGCACAGACATAACGCGCCCCTCATGAAGGAAATCTATGGCGCAATCCGGGAAGGGAAAACTGAAACCCAATTCGCCGATATCTTTAAAAAAAGGCTGGGCCTGCACCGCAATATTGCAGCCGATTTCGCATCCGGCCTGTTTGGGGCATTTCGGAGCAGCGAATCGATGCGGATGAAGACGGTATCCGCAATCCGGCTGATCGCGATGCACGCGGGTTCCAGCAAAAGCGGGATTCCGGCGGATCCCTCAAGCAGCTGATTTCCTTCCGCTACTTTTGTTTCGGCACCGCTGTTTTCCTGTAGACGCCAACATACGGATATCGGGCCTTTTCTTCGGGCATATTATCGAATATACTCTACCATCGAAATGGCTTTTAAACCCTTCCTGCGTATTAATTCCATTTTCCCACTCGTGAGTTCCAATGTTTGTTGAATCAGTCGAACTTCGAAATTTCAAGTCCTTCAGGGACGCCAAGATCCACCTCTCCCGCGGGTTCAATGCCATAATCGGGCCGAACGGCTCGGGCAAGAGCAACATCGTTGACGCGATCCTGTTCGCGCTGGGGGAGAGCCGCATCCGGGCTTTGCGGGCCAAAAAAACCCCGGACCTGATTTGCACCCATTCCAAAATCGCCGAAGTTACCATCACCCTATCCGATGGAAAGGGCGAAAAGGTGCAGGTCAGCAGGGCAATCCGCAATGACGGCAAATTGCGCTACCTCATGAATGGCAAGCGCGTGCACAAATACGTTGTCGAGGATTTGCTGCGCGCGAACGGGATCAGCACTTACAACATCATACAGCAAGGGCAGGTGCAGCAAATAGTTGAAATGAACTCCAAGGAGCGCCGCACTTTGGTTGACAACATCGCAAATGTGCTCGAATATGAGGAAAAGAAGAAGGAGGCTCTTTCGGAGCTCGATCGCGTGGAGGATAGGCTCAAGGAAGCGGCTGTGATTTTAGGGGAGCGCGAAGGGATCCTTGAGCGGCTTAGGAAGGACAAGGAGGATGCGGAGAGGTTCCTTTCTTTGCAAAAGGATTTAGACTCCCTTAGGGCCACATTGATTTCAATTGATTTGCATGCAGTTGAAATCGAGTTTGAGAATGCGGTCAATTCGATGGTCGACCTCAACTCGAAAAATGACCAAATAATGAGGGAAATGGGCAGGCTGCATGGGGAGATCAATGCCCTGCAGCTGCAAAAGGACGAGGTGCACCGCAAGATTTCCGAGAGGAGCGAGGGCAAGCAGCTCGTGCTGGAAAAGGAAATAGAGAATTTAAGGGGCGAAATCGAGCGCAACCGTGCGATGATGGATGAGAAGAGGTCCGCAATCAAGAAGAACGAGGAGCGCATCTTGGGGATGCAAAACGAGAAGACGCATGCGTTCGACGAAGTGAAGGGCGCGAAAAGGAAAATCGATGAAATCACCGCAGAAATCAAGTCACTCAACGAAATTTTGGGCACAGAACAAAAGAAGCTCGACGAAATTGTGAAGGAGGGCGACAAATTCTCGGATGATTTCTTCAAGAGCAAGAAGGGGTATGATGATGCGCAGCAGGGGATGCTGAATATCAAGGAGCAGCTCAATGCAATCCAGGCCGAAGCGGGGAAATTGCAGGAGATATCGCACCTCAAGGAAAACGAATTGAAGAGGCTCAAGCAGGGAGTAAAAGAAGATTATTCCGACAAGCGGAAATCTGTCGAGGAGGGCAAAAAAACACTCCAAAAGGAGCTTAATGAAATTTCCAGGAAATTGGATTTGCTATTCAACAATGAAAAGCAGCTGAACACCAAGATCGCGGAGAGCGAAAAGGAGCTGCTTTTGGCAAAAATCAAGAGCACCGAGATAACAATAAGGCTGCAGCATTCAAAGGAAGCGGAAGTATCGCGCGGAGTGCAACACGTGCTGGAGCAAAAGGGCAAGATGGATGGGATACATGGCACAGTCGAAAATCTTTGCAGCTATGATTTGAAATATTCCCTTCCGGTGCAGGTCGCAATTGGCGGAAGGCTGAATTATGTGATTGTGGATTCGGTCAAGGTCGCGGAAAAACTAATCGAGACCCTCAAGCATCGGAGCTTGGGCAGGGTGTCTTTCATTCCATTGGATAAAATAAGGCCGTATGAATTGCGCAAGGATGAACTCTTACTCGAAAAGGAGAAGGGCGCCCTGGGTTTCATGATCAATTTGCTTGAGTTCGACAAGAAATACAAGAAGGCATTCGAGTATGTTCTTACCAACACGCTCCTCACATCCAATTTGAAGGAATCCGAGCAGCTCATCGGCAAGGCGCGCATTGTGACCATGGATGGCGCTCTCATCGAGCAAGCAGGGCTCGTGACAGGCGGGAGTTTCACCGAGCGCGTGAACATAGCGAAAATGAAGGAGCAGATGGATGAATTTGACAAGAAATTGCAGCAGATGAAATCGTTGAAGGAGGATTTGCTTGGCGAATTGTATTCCGCCCAGCAGGAAATGGGCGTTGAGAGGAAGAAAAAGGCGGAAGTGGAGGTGAAGATCCGCGCGCTGGAGCTCGAATTGCAGAATTATGACAAATTGGAGGGCGAATTCGAGGAAAAGAGCAAGAACGTGCGGGAGGCGGTGAATGCGCTGCAAAAGGAGATGGACGCGGCGCAGAGGCAAATAGAAAAATTCGATGAGGACAAATCCGGCCTGGTGCGCAAATTATCGGATTTGAACATCCTTTCGCTCGACTTGAAGTCCAAAATCGATGTCGAGAAGGAGAAGAATTTCGGGATCGCCCTAAAAGAGAGGGAAAAGAAGCTTGCCGACCTGAAATTCTCGCATTCCGACTACCAAAACAAGCTCGAGGCGCTCAATACGCAGCATTCCGCATATGAGCGGGAATTCAGGAACCTGGAAAAGATAGAGGCCGACCTTAAGCAGGAAATCAAATCCGCGAGGGAAGAAATCTCCAAATGCGAAACTGTAATCAAGGAGGGCGCCAAGCTTTCAGCGGAAAAGAATGCGGAATTGAAGTTGATTTCATCCGCCCTGAAGGATTTGCTTGAGGAGCGCGAAATGCTCGATGCGCAAATCTACAAGATCGCGACCCAGAAGGGCAAATTCGAATTCGAAAGGGAAAAGCTTGCTGCGGAGAAGCAAAAGCAGGAGGTCGGCAGGGCGATTGCGGAAACCAACCTCGCGAACCTGAAGGCGGAATTTGCAAGATATGACGGAGTTGTGCTGCTAAAAATAGGGGACAAGGCGGAGCTGATTTTCAAGACCAAGAAGGCGGAAGAGGAGCTTGCGGGGATCGGCACGATCAACCAGAAGGCGATCGAGGAATACGATTACCGCGCGGAGGATTTCGAGGAGCAGAAATTGAAGGTTGCGCAGCTTGCGAACGAGAAGAAGGCGATCATGGACATGATTTCCGCAATCGAAGGCAAGAAAATTTCAACTTTCATGGCCGCATACCATGCGGTGAACCAGAATTTCATCAACCTGTTCTCGCAGATTTTCAGGGGGAGGGGCACATTGTTCCTGGAAAACGAGGTGAACCCCTTCGAGGGCGGCCTTACCATCAAGGCGCAGCTGGAAAACAAGGAGGTAAAATACCTCGAGCTGATGAGCGGCGGCGAGAAATCGCTCATCGCAACGCTATTCCTGTTTGCGATCCAGGCCTACAACCCCTCCTCCCTATATATCCTGGATGAGGCGGATGCGGCGCTGGACCAGGAAAACTCGCGCAAACTTGCGCTTTTGATCAAGGAACTTAGCAAGAATTCGCAGATTGTCTCGGTCACGCACAACCAAATGACCTACACCACCTCGGATTGCCTGATAGGGGTTTCGATGGTGAAGGGCGTATCGCAGCTGGTGGAGGTCGAATTGGCGGAAAAACAGCTTGCGGAGCAGGCAAAAGCATCGATTTCTCCCTCGAAAAACGATTCGAAAGGTATTTAAATTGCACCTGAGAAATTATTTTCGTTTCTGCTTATAAGGTGGTATATACTATGGTCAAATTCGCAATTGCCAAGCAGCTCGCAGGCAAAAGAGTCATCACAACCGACGGAGAGGAGCTAGGGCGGGTCGTTGACCTGTACCTTTCCGAACTTACCGGCAAGCTCGAAAGCGTGCTTGTTGAGCCGAATCCG
Organism: Microcaldota archaeon; assembly: GCA_043803465.1. Taxonomy (GTDB): domain Archaea; phylum Micrarchaeota; class Micrarchaeia; order Norongarragalinales; family SBBD01; genus JACRGC01. The sequence continues at coordinate 42,652 of JAZDKC010000040.1, read as the reverse complement.
GACTCCACGCTTGCAGTGCGTGCAAAGAGGGAAGGCGCCGGCCTTATCACCATCCCATATTCTGCCGTGCTTGATGTCAAGGACGTTATGGTCGTTGACAGAAGGAATCTGGTCTGATTCTGCCTTAGCGGTTTTTTGCCAATTTCAAGGATCAGTTCCACTTTGGCACTATTGGCGGAACGGGTTAAAAATGTGCCCTGCCAAATCCCTTTGCACTTAGGAATCCAACCCCATCCGGTGATCGAATGTCCGAACTCTTCGCGAAACAGCTCTTCGAAAACGGCCTTAGGAAATTTGAAATGGACCCTGCAGGCAACCTGACCTTTTCATTCCGTTTTAAGGAAATAGAGGATGCGCAAAGAGTCGGAACAGAAGTCCAGAAGATCGTGAACCGGGAAGAAACTTACCGATCCCTGATGAAATTCCAAAGACCCCGATCTTTTTCATCGCCAAGCGGCGAAGGGATGCAAGTGCCCCCCCTGAAAATAATGATGCAAATCGTCTCCACAGGCGGCAAATACCACGAGCTGCAGATCCGCGGGCTCGGCCCGGAGGCTGCGGGCACTGCGATGCGCAGGCTGCTCCAACTTCGCGGGTTCGGAAAGCGGAAACAGGCGGATGTCGCGAAACAGATCCTCGAACTGGAAAAGAAATCCGGCAAAAAAATCGATCTTTCACAAATCAGTGTTTTCTCGAAACTGGGGGTGAAGAAAAGGGATGGGCTCAGGGCTATTTTCACCTCGGCTGTTGTTTCAAAATATCTTCATCCCATCCTTAGTCCCACGAAATCGGTGTTTGACCGCATACCGTATGGCGTGCTGTATTCGCTGAATATGCATATGGACGAGCTGCGCGAAAAGGCGGCGGCGAAGTGAACTTGGCATTGATGGAAGCGAAGGCAAAAATACTTGGAATTTTTTAAGCATCATTTTTTTCCATTGCGGGGCGTATATCATGAACCGGGAAAAGCAGGAATTATTTGGGAAATTGGGGGATGCGCTGCACCTTGCAGAGCAGAGGAGCAGGGTCGTTTTCAGGAGGGAAAGCCAAGGCGGAACATTCATCGCTAGGGCCGACCATATCGGGCCGGAAGAACGTGCGGGAATAATTCGGATATTCAAGTCTGTTTTTGATGGGGAGCATGGAATAAACGCATTGGGTTCGAAGGCAAGGAATGTTAACGTGATGATGTCCAACAGAACTGGTCAGGATGGACGGCCGTATTTGCACCTGATCATGGATCTACCCTCCAATGTGGCAAAGGATCTGGAAGCGCATTTGCAGGCCGCAAGGGAACGGGTGAAGGAACAGGATAAAGGCAGAACGCAATAGCGGCGCTTCCTCAGAACCGCTTTGCCAAAACCGCCGCGTTCCGGCGTCGAGCATTTTCCATCGGTTTTTCACCAGTCGCCCAGGCTCTTCTGCTGCCCCTTCATCTTCAGGCTTTCCGCATCGAAGCCGAAAGCGGAAAGTATTTTGAGCACTGCGGGAAGCACCTGGTTGTTGATGTAATAATCCGGATCGTAATCCTTGGCCATTTCCACGATTGTGGCCTTCTCGGAAATGGTTTTTCCCATTTTCGTTATCACATAGCTGATCATCGGCATGTCATCGAGCACCACTCCGGCTTTTTTCGCCTTTTGCACCGCGGAAACCTCCGGGGAGATGATATCATAGCTTCCGGCCTGCTTTTTCAGCTGGGTCATTATTGAAAGCTCCTCGAGCGGCGTGTTTCCGGACTTTAGGTTTTCAATCACTTCACGAACAAGCACGATTGCCTTGGTGACATCCCCCTCTTTCAGGATGATTTCAAGCACCTTGCGCTGCGTGTCCTTCGCAACCTTGCTCCAGTCCCTCCTCACAAGCTCGAATCCCCGTATTTTAATTTTGCCCGCGCGGTTGATCAGCGCGTATTTTTTCTTCGCGCCCTTCTCCTCCTGCTTCTTGCTCACGAAAATCCCGCGGGGATAGATATCCTCAAGCTCGAGCTCCAGTCCCTCCGGCAGTTCCGAATTTATCCTGTGCTGGAATTCCGTCACCTTATGCTCATCCTCCTTTTTGCCGTAAAGCAAGAAAATGCTGTCCGTGTCGCCGTAAAGCACATCCATCCCGAATTCCTTCGCCTTCTCCATGGTTTTTTGGATGTATTCGCGCGCATATGCGGTGACCGATTCGCCCGCTTCCCTGGAATAATAGCGGGAGCGCGCATAAAGCAAATAGCCATACATCGAATTCGCCATGATCTTCAACGCCCATTGCCTTGCATCCATCTCCTTGTACCCGAATCCCTCCTCCTTCCCGTCCTTTTTCAATTCCTTCATTTTTCCATTGATTTCATACCTGGAATTGAGCACGAATTGCAAAACTCTCGGAATCAAACCCTTCCTTTTTTTGCAAAACCGATGGCCCTGCGGCGAAACATATGACTCCTCCCTGGAGCAGCACTTGCAATTCAAAGTCGAAGGATCGATGTTATGCGAAATGATTATTGAAGGGTACAGGCTCCTGAAATCAAGCACTGCAATATTCTCATAACCGCCCGGGGAAGGCAATTTGACGAACGCGCCCTCGACCGGATTTGCCAGCCTTTTCTGGACTTCCTCGTACTTTGGCTTATTCGGTATGATCTCATGCGCCTTGAACGCCTCCCTCATCAGGAGCATTTCAATCAGCTGGCCCGAAGTGCTCCTGGTCGCATCGAAAATCGATGTGCCGGTCAGCCTGCAAAGCTCGATTTCAAGCGGCATCACGTGCATTGCAAGCCTGTACGCCGCGACCGCATCATTCTCGCAATATTCCGCGAGGTATTTCAATTTCGCAGGATCGTTCGAATCCCAATCCCTCCAGATGTTTTCCTTCTTGACATCGAGTTTCTTCCCTCCGAGGATTTCAAAATATACATTTTCAAGGGTGAGGCGCGCAAGCTTGTATGCGCCGATCGTGTTCAGGAAGGAAACAATTGGGAAAACATCGAAATGAATGCGGCCATTTAGCGATGTCTGGATCCTAAGGCCCAGGGATTTGCTCTTCGGTGGCGCCCTATCCCTTCCAAGGTGCATTCCGGCTTTCAAAACTTTTGCGCGGTCCCGCAAATACGGCAAATCGAACTGATCCCCGTTATAGGTCGCGAGCAAATCGACTTTTTTCCTTTTCAGGAAATCCCCAAACGCCTCGAGCATCTCCTTTTCAGTCGCAGAAACGTGGGCGTTCTCATCCCTCACTTTTTTCTGGAATGTGAAAATGCCTTTCTCCTCCCCATCCGCCCACCCGATCAGTATTGCGGGGTCGGAGAGCGGATTTGGAATGCCCTTCGGATTGTACGTTTCAATATCGAGCGCCATTAATTTCATCGGAACCTCCGATAGTTGTGCATCCTCAATGGGGGCGATGCCGCTGATTTTCCTCCCATCCCCCTCGTGGAATTCGACTTCCCTCATCGGAATCAATCCCTTGTCGATCAGGTACCTTTTCGTGAAGGAGATCCCGTGCTCGAACGTTTCGCCGAATTTTTTCGCCTCATCCCGAATTTTTGTGACATCGGATGGGTGGAGGCAGGTTATTTTCAAGAAATCGTATTCCTCATGCCTCAAGGAGCGAGTCACTTTCCCGACCTTTTTTATTTTCACTTCCTTTCCGTGGTCGAATACGCGGATGCGCATCAGGTCTTCTTGAATCTTATCAATTTCCCCCTCCTTTGGCCTCAGGTACAGGTACGGCTCGAATTCCCCGTCATAAACGCGATAGGTCCTTTTTGTTTGCGGATCCTTCAGCAACAATCGCAGAAGCGACGTGTTGTTCTTCATCAAGTAGCCGACGTCCAAAAGGAATGCGCGCTTCTTTTCAGGCATAAAAACCATTAGCGATTATGCACTGGGAATTATTAAATGTTGATTGTTGCGACCGGGATTTTGGATAGGCGTTTGAAAAAAATCATTCGCCCATCAGGTAGCCGTAAGCGATGATGAAATTGACCAGCCCCAGGAACCAGTGCACACTAAGGACCAGCACGATGCTCACGAAAAGTGAAAACATGAAAAAAACGTCCCTTCCCATTGGCATTTGCATCAACACCTGAATGTTTTCCAATCGTATGCGCAAATCGGTATAAAAATCTTTAGGAATGCCTAAAAAAGTGCAATCAAAACCTGGGATTCGGGCCCAGATGGCCAAAATTGGCGGTTTTATTGCATGATCGCGCAATTGCGGTGTTTTCCCGGGAGTTTTTTGCCGGAATGGGCCGTTTTAGGGCGTATTTTTGGGGTTATTTTTCAATCATAGTGCTTTCCCTTTGAAAAATGCCCCATTAGTTGTATTTTCGGGCGGACGAATGGAAAAGTATTTAAAGCTAATCGCACAATTTCTTGATGCAAATAGCAAAAAACCCAAAGGTTTAGAGATGAGGCGATAATTTATGGAGAGCATCATTAAATCCGCTTTAAGTGGCTCTAGTGCAACTGGAGTTAGAAGTGAGGAATTCGAGCACATCCGCATATCCGTAATCGGAGTCGGAGGCGGCGGGAACAACACTGTCAACAGGTTGAAGAGGCTTGGAGTGAAGGGCGCGGAATTGATTGCATGCAACACGGATAGGCAGCATTTGAATATCGTTGAAGAAGGGGTCAAGAAATTCCTGATTGGTAAGTCGATCACAAAAGGGCTGGGTGCAGGCGGATACCCGGAAGTAGGCGCGAAGTGCGCTGAAATGGACCGCGAGGAGATCCGAAGGGCGCTTTCCGGTTCCCATCTGGTTTTCATCTGCGCAGGCATGGGCGGAGGCACTGGGACTGGCGCTGCGCCGATCATTGCAGAGGTCGCAAAGGAAATGGGCGCAATTGTGGTTGCGATGGTAACATACCCCTTCGCACTAGAGCGCGCAAGGGTCACGAAGGCGGAGGACGGAATCAACCGCCTGAGAAACACCGCCGATTCAGTCATCATTCTCGACAACAACAGGCTCGTGCAGATCGTGCCGAACCTGCCGATGAACCAGGCGTTCCTTGTTGCGGATGAGATTCTTGCAAAGGCAATAGGAGGTTTAGTTTTCACAATTACCCAACCATCCCTGGTCAACATAGATTTTGCTGATGTCAGGTCGATCATGGGGCAAGGGGACGTTGGAATGATTGCAGTGGGAAGCGGAAAGGGTCCAAACAAGGTGGATGATGCAGTTGAGGGCGTCATGAAGAACCGCCTGCTTGATGTGGATTTTGCAGGCGCAAAAGGCGCACTGATCCACATTGCCGGAGGCGCGGACCTTACTTTGGGGGATGCGATCCGGGCAGGAGAGAGGATCACGGAGACAATGGATGCGAAGGCTTCTGTCAAGTGGGGAGCAAGGCTGCTACCTGACTTCGATGGAAAGCTGGAGATCGTTGCAATAGTTACCGGTGTCACCTCGGCCAACATAGTTGGCAGGGATGTAACCAAGAAGAAGGAAGCAGAAAGAGAGCTTGGGTACGACATCGAGATCATTGGCTGACACCTCCAGGGGAACACATTTCCCCTACTCGTGTCGCCTCTACCCCATTATTTGGGGATTAAATCCCACCTTGGAAATATGCGCAGTTGATTAGCTGCGATTTCACATCATGTTTTTCCCTCGTTCGAGGCGCGCAGGCAAAATTACGCACGCTTGCAAAAAAACCATTGGATAAACGGTAAACCCACCGGAGGAGATGTGTATGGATAGTTTAATTGCAGATGCACTGAAGTACAGTGCGCACGACAAGCTCCCTGAAGAAGCAGGGAAGTCCTTCACTCCCGCGAAACTGAAGATAACAGTCGTCGGAGTCGGAGGAGCAGGCACGAACTGCGTATCGAGGCTCACCAAAATGGGCATCACGAGCGCGGATACAATCGCCATCAACACTGATGCGAACCACTTGAGATTGGTGGAAGCGAACAGGAAGCTTTTAATCGGCGCATCCATGACCAAGGGCCTTGGAGCGGGCGGATTCCCTGAAGTAGGGGCGAAAGCAGCTGAGAGCGCAAGGGATAAGCTAAGTGAAGTGCTGAAGGATTCTGAATTAGTCTTCATCACCGCAGGTATGGGCGGCGGCACTGGAACCGGAGCGGCCCCGATCGTTGCTCAGATAGCAAAGCAGCAGGGCGCAATCACTGTCGGAATGGTCACCTTCCCCTTCGCACTGGAAAGGGCAAGGCTTGAGAAAGCGGACTGGGGATTGAATGCATTGCAGGAAACTTGCGACACTGTTGTCATAATCGACAACAACAAGCTCGTGCAATTCGTCCCGAACCTTCCGATGAACCAGGCATTCGCAGTTGCGGACACTCTGGTCGCGAAAGCCGTGAAAGGCATAGCGGACACCGTGATGCTGCCATCGCTGATGAACATCGACTTTGCCGACCTTAGGATGATCATGGGCAATGCAGGCACTGCAATGATCTCAATTGGAGAGGCAAGCGGAACGGACCGCGTGAAGAATGTGATCCAAAGCACTTTGGAGCATCCCCTTTTGGATGTTGATTATGCGGGCTCGAAGGGCGCACTCATCCTGATCAACGGCGGGCCCCAATTGACATTGGGAGAGGCTGTGAAGATCGGGGAGGGAATCACTGCTGCATTTGACTCGAAGGCGTACGTCAAATGGGGTGCAAGGATTTCACCGGAGCTTGGAGACAAGATCATCGTGACCGCAGTTGTGACCGGCGTCACTTCACCCAATGTGCTAAGGCATGAGGAGAAGAAGAAGCAGGCAGTTGCGGATGCGATGGGGTTGGAGAACGTAAACTACATCTAAGTTCCCCCTCTTTTTTTATTTTTTTTATCTTTTTTTCTATATCCTACTAGTTTGGGGTGCTGGAACTGCTACTATTCTTCGCTTTAAAGCAGCGATTTTTTCCCTTATTTTTAATCCCCAAAATACCTTGAACTACTATTTGGATGATAAAAATAGATACATTTATATATTTTATTATATACTTATATATAACTAGGTGTTCTTATGCATACGCGGCAGGTGCAAGTCGCACTACATTACCCGAATCTAAAAACCATTCTAATGGTGGAGGAACAGTTAAAAAAGGCTGATAAGCCGCTTTCAAGGACGGAGTTGAAGGAAAGATTGCCGAAAAAAATCATGCACCAGACACTGAACCTGATTCTCGACTACTTATCGGGAAAGGGATGCATTCTCGATACTCGGAAAGGGATAATCTGGACGTTTAACCCAAGCCAGAAGTTGGAGGATGCGGTAAAGCAAGGAAGGGCTATTTCCTAATTACCGTTTCCGGTACCCGAAAATCCGGTCATATTCCTCGTGGCTTATGATATCCAATATTACGACCTTGATTTGGATGCTGGACGTTTGAAGCGTATAGAGCAGTCTCCGGAATCCAATTAGGTTCACTTTCCATAAATTATTGACATCGTATTTATCGAGATATTTTTTCGGAAAGTAAGCATGGGGAATATGGATTCCAAAGACGGGATCGGTTTTCAATCGCTCAATCGCATTGAATACGGATTTTAGCACCTTTTTATATTCTGAGCTCTCGTTTTTTTCAATTTCGTCAAGCCGTAATGTTGCCTCTTCCACCAAGATTATACTAATGGCCTTATTTTGTTTCATTTCCCGAACATCCCGTTTTGCATCAATCCGGCATAATCCGCATTATTTCCATCCAAACATCTCATTCTGGATCAATTCGGTGAATTTCGCGTAATCCGCATTATTTCCGCCAAAATCCATCCTTTCCAGCATTTTTTTCCGTTTTTCAAGCTCATTTAGCAGTTCATTCCGATCCATTTTGTAATTTCCGCCAATTTTCCCCAAAATCTTGCTTTTCCCGAGTGCATTCTCGTCCATTTCCAGAGCATCCGGCCCCGCATTATATTCGAACAATATGTTGGGTTTCCCGCTTTCTGAAATTTCAGATATTTCCGTCACCCTTCGGATTTCCGCCTTTTGCTTTCTTTTCGGGTCGTAAATGGAAATCCTCCGCAGCACCACTATTATATCGACTGCGCCCAAATCCTGCGGATTAATCCCAAATCCCCCAAGCCTGCTGACCACTTCCCGCGAATTTTGCGCATGGAAGGTCGCAAAGCTGCCCTTTGCCTGCCCGGCTCTCAACGACTCGAACAGCGCGGACACCTCCCCGGGCGTCCTCACCTCCCCGATTATCACCCTATCCGGCCGCATCCGAAGCGAATTCTGCACCAGATCCGCCATCGAAATTCCCAATGGCTCATTCGAAACCAGATTTACCCGATGTTTATGCAGAATTGAAATCTCAGGGGTTTCCTCGGCGACGATGATCCGTTCATCAAGCGGCACAAAGGAAAAGAGCGCATTGAGCAAAGTGGTTTTGCCGCTTCCCGTATTGCCCGCAATCAATATCGAGATGTCCGCGAATGCAGCCAGCCAAAGGAAAGCAGCCCCATCCGCGTTAATCGTCCTGTTTTTGACCAAATCGAGGATGCAAAGCGGGCTTTTCGAGAATTTCCGTATTGTTATTTCGAATTCGTTTCCATTTACCGGCGAAACCGTTGCATGCAGCCTGGAGCCATCCGGAAGCTGCGCATTCAAAAGCGGAGAGCGGTAGGTGATCCTTCTCCCCAATGCGCGCGCCATTTTATTGATTGTGTTGGCCGCGAACTCCTTCGAGGTGACTGTGCAATTCGACTCCAGCCATCCTTTCCCCCTCGAATACACCCTGATGGAACGATTCAGGCCGGTTGCAGCGATCTCCTCGAGTGAATCATCCGCAAGCAGCAAATCGAACACCCCAAAACCTGCGATGTTCATGCAAGCGATTTTCTCCAGCACCCTGGCGCGATCCATCCGGAGCATCATGTGTTTCCTGTCGCATATGCGCTTTAGCAGCTCATGGCATTGGCCGGCTGAATTATTGGATGATTTCGCATCTTTCTGTGCATTTTCCTTCAATTCGTTGATTAGTGCGGAATACAGCTTTTGCTCCTCATGTGAAAGGTCGAAATTTTCAGCTATGAAATAAGCTGTCCTGGCAGAACTGTCCACTTTCCAGCCTATCTCTTCCATGGGAAGCACTCGCTATTGCTGCCTCCACGACTATTAGACTTTTTAAAAATATAAAAAAAGGAATTTAGCTTTTCTTCCTCCTTCTGCCTCTCTTCGGCTTCACTTCCTCGATTTCCTCTTCTTCCTTGGATTCGTCCTCGTCCTCTTCATCCCCCTCAGGCTCCTCCTTGTCGCCGCGCTTTAGCACAAAATAAAGTGCTGCGACAATTATCAGGAATGCCACGAGCAGAAGCGGGATGGATCCGAGGTTTCCAGCAGCAGGCCCTTCACCAATTCCGGACTGGTTTCCAGTCACATTCACCTGCAAGGTCACTGGCTTATACCCGGCACGCGAAAGGGTCACAAGGAACGTGCCTGCGCCAAGCTTGGTCTCAAACTGGCCGGCATTATCGGTTTGCTTTTCCATTGTCTGCTGGCCTTCTCCGGAAATGACAATACTGGTGCCCGGAGCGGATCTAATCGAGAGTGTTTCATTCGAGTAATTGATCAGTGCCTGCAATTCCTCTTGCTCGCCTGTTGGTGCAGGTGTGGCTGACGAGGCCGGTTTTGGGGTTGCGGTGATCATTGGAGTTGGCGATGCCTTCTCTTCGGGCGCCATCTCGACTGAAAATTGCTTGGTTGCAACGATCCCTTTGCTCTCCGCCTTCATGTTGACACTAAAGGTCGTTCCGCATCTTGATGGCGAGGGGAAAACAACTATGAACACCTCCTTGCTCTGAGCAGGCTCCAAAAGCAGGCTGTCCGGGGTCACTTTCGAACCCTCCGTTGCAGAAAGCGAAATTGCCGCTTCCTTTGTCCCCTTGTTGATTACCATCACACTCATGCTCTTGATCCCGCACTCGGAAATAATTTTTGTGGACGCGGGCAAAAGCTCGATCCCATAGCATTGCTCCTTGCTCTTCACAACCAGATCGATCTTCAGGCTGTCTTGCGCTGAGGAATATGAATCCGATTTTGCGGAAATCACCGCGTTGTATTTGCCGCTGTCAAGCTTGCATGTTGAAACAGTTGCGGACAGTTTCACCTTGTCCTTGCTCCTGACGGCAACACTTGTTTCCTTCAATTGGAGGTAATCCGATTTGCTCACAAGCGAGAATGTGTCGTCCTTGATCCCGAAATTGATCAGCTCATAATTGAAAGTCGCATCCTCGCAGGGGCAGAGTTCCAAGCTTGGGCCAACCAGCCTGAAATCAAAGCATTTCTGGATTGAGAATTCCTTTGTGATCGCATCCTTCGCATCCTTTGATGCCGCCGTCAAGGTTGCAGAATAAGTTCCGCTTGCAACATCCTTTGGAATTGTGAACTTCGCGCTGCCGGTTTCGGATTTGCCCAGTGTGATTTTTTCCTTCGAGAGCATTGCGCCCTCGATGCCGCCGACTGAAAGCGCATAATCCGCGGGGGTTTCCCGATTCTTCAAAAGCAGGTCGTATTCCCCGCCGTATTCGGAGCAGATGACTTTGTCCGCTTGCATTAGCATTTCAACCCCAAAGCACTCGCGCGACACGATCTTCACATTCTTCTCGACGCTTTTCAAATCCGATTTTGCGGAAATTTTTGCCGCATATTCCCCCTTCGGTGCATTCACCGTCAGCTCCACATCCGCGGTTTCGCCGTAATGGAGTGTTCCTGCTGCCGGCTTAATTGCAATATAGCTTGCATCGGATGAAAGTTTCACGTCGGATGGTGCGCCCTTGTTCACCAGCTTTGCCTTGTAAATTGTCGGAACGCCCGCGCACACATCGATCGTATCTGGCACCTGCAAATCGAATGATTCGCAGTTCTTGACCTCCACCATCAAATTCATGGTGCCGATGTCGGTTGTCGGAACATTTGTCGCCTCATAAAGCGCCTGCGCCTTGATTTCGAAATTGTAGCTGCCCACATCCAGGTTAGTTCCGTCAATTGAAAAATCAAGCTGCTTTTCGGAATTGACATCCACGTAAATTTTCGGTGAAATGGTGATCGCATTCGGATTCGCATTTTTTGATGAAACGGACAGCACATACGACCTGCCCTCATCCCTTGCGATATTCCTAATCCCGAGCTTTGAATTGATCAGCTCGCCCCTGCACAAGCTGAGCGATTGCTCCTTTGGCAATTGCACGCATGCAAAAACTTCCACGCCGATTTTTGCTGTTGCAGAACTGGTGGCGGATTTTGCGGTGACCGCAACTTCGTATTTTCCGGGAACGGCAAAGCAGTCCGGAGTCACGAACGCGGTGACCTCTTTTGAGGAGCGCGGCAATAAATTATATTCCTTCGGGCCGGGGATCACCCAGGGCTTTGCACCTGAGGCGGCCATCAATACGGATTCGGTTGAGTCCGCGGGGTTGGATGCAACGAGCTTTACCAAATTGGTTTCGCAAATGCAGCTTGTGATCGAAGTGCTTTCGGGCACGAGCGTGAGCGCATTTGCGGAATTAATCAGCAACGCAAATGCGATTAACGCGACAAAAATACCCGGAACATTTTGCAAACCAATTTTCATAAGGAATCCCTCGTAGGAATTGATATAACTTGATAGTGGTAATTAACACGAAAAACAATAAAAAGGTTTCTAATGGATAAAACCAAAAAATCAGTCCGGATTCCTAAAATTTTAGGTTACTTTTTCTTCTTCTTGAATTTGAGCTTTTCCATCAGGCCAATTGGTTTTGGGGCGCCCTTGCCTGGTATGTCTATTTGCACGGCCGCATCCTGCGGTTTTGCCGGGGCGAGCTTGATTGCGCCCGCTGAAAAAGTGGTTTCTGCGGATGGCACACGCTCCTTTTCCTCCGATTCCAATGCCTGCAATGAAGCAATGATAAGCCTGCCCATCACTTCCGCTTCCCTCTCCTCCTCGTAAAGCACCTTTGCCTGCACGGTTCCGTTTTTCATATCATAAATGCGTGCGACCACAAACGGAGTGCTGCTGATGACATTTACGGGATAGTTGAATTTGGTGCCCGTAAGGTATTTTTGCATCACTACGACGAGGTATTTTTCTATCCCGAATTCGAAATTATCCATCAATACGTATGGAATGCCCTTATCGATGTATAATCTGGATACGCGCGCCTTTGCACGCTCGAAATTCATCTTGTAAATATATGTGCTCTTCGCTGAGAAATTGATCGTGATATCCAGGAATAGGAGCATGATCAGGATAATCCCCTTCGCTATGAGGTATGGCAAAATCACCAGCAGAATAATGCCGGCAGCCTCCCTTTTTGTGACCCCTTCGGTGGCCAGGGTGGGGAAGATGTAGACCGATGCGGCAATGCCGATGAGGAACAAAATTGCCGTGAAAACGCGCTGATTGAGCAATTTTATGGACTTTGTGGTGAATTTGACGATTTTTCCGATCATAGTGGCCCCCCCTAACCCTCATTTCCGACTTCTTGGCGGATTTTATCCCTTATTCAGATTCCTCGTTTTCCGTCGTTTCCTCCTTGTTCAGGAACTCCAGCGAATTGATGATTACTTTGGCAAGCACCTTGGCATCGTTTTCCTCCTCAGTGAAGATGCGCACCCCCACCCTCTCCTTGTTTTCCACCTGCTTCATCAGGTTTGCCACTTTTGGCGATCCAATTGCCCGGAATATCTTCACCACCACGAATGGCCTTTCCGTTGCGACATAGATCAGGGGATACCTGAGGTGGAAGATTTTCCGCACCCATTTGAGCAATTCCCTCTCCAGGCCAAGTGCGATCGTCTCCAGCGATTGGTAGCTCACTTTCCGCTCCACCATCACTTTCGTGACCCTTGCACGCACCTTTTCCATGTCCACATCGTATATTTTATTGTAGTCCGTGGTGAGGGTCAGGATGCAATCAAAAGTAGCCAGCAGCGTGTACAATAGCGCTTTGTATAGCAGGAATGGAAGCAGCACAACGATTACCGTAACGGCAAATTGGTGCTCGACAGTCGGGGAGGAAAGCGAATCCCGGAACAGGTAGACTGAAAAAGGCGAGCCAATCGCAATTGTCAGGCTCATGGACAGGCTGTTGTTGACTACCCGGAATACCTTTGCCAGAAGCTTGAGCACTTCGTCCCAGAATTGCATGTGCGTATTATTGCTTGGGAATATAAAAACGTTTCACAGCATGCTAAAAGGGCTGCTGGCGCGTGCAATCGCGGCTTATTGGTTTTTCCCGCTTTTTACTGGTTATCCGAGCATCAAAATCTTTTACATATTTATTGCCGATTTTTTCCTTAAAACTTGCTTGTAGTTTAACCCTCTGTTTTTTAAATTGCATTCGGCATAGTTACCTTCCGAATGCTTTATGGCAATTTACCGGTTAGCGGAAACTGCGGCGCTTCGGCCTCCTATTTCTGATCCCACTTCCATCCTAGTTTTATCCGACGGCACCTGCCATTTAGGAACTCATTTCGGCGCCCAATGCGATTGTACTGGGGAGCTTGTTTTCAACACATCGATGACAGGTTATCAGGAGGCGCTAACTGACCCTTCCTATGCAGGCCAAATCCTGACCTTCAGCTACCCCCTGCAGGGCAACTACGGAATCAATAAGGGCGACTTTGAATCCGGAAAGGTGCAGGTCAAGGCTGTTGTCGCAAGGGAAATCTGCAGCGGAAACAAATATGCGCACTATTCCGCCACCCAAAACTATTCGGATTATTTGGCCTCTTTCAATGTTCCGGGCATTTGCAATGTTGACACGCGTGCGATTGTGCGCAAGGTGCGCGAATATGGCGTCATGCCCGCTGCCATCTCGCCGCTTGAAAAAAACATTCCAAAAAAAGCGCTGGAAGAGAAAGTCGCCGAATTGCTCCAAAAAATAAGGAAATACGATTACGGATCGATCAATTTCGTCTCGGAAGTGTGCCTCAAAAACAAAAAAATATTTTCACCCGAAAAGATCGACAAGAGGATCGCGCTGATCGATTGCGGCGTGAAAATGAATATCATCAGGGAATTGAACGCGAGGAATGTCGAGGCCATTGCGCACCCTTACGATGCAGCCGCGTCAAAAGTTCTTGCCAATAGCCCCGACGGTCTCCTTGTCTCGAACGGCCCCGGCGACCCCGCTTTGATGAAGGATACGATTTCAACCGTCAAGACGCTGGTGCCAAAATTGCCCATGCTTGGAATATGCCTGGGCCACCAGATTCTGGGCCATGCGCTTGGCGGCGCCACATACAAGCTTAAGTTCGGGCATCGCGGCAGCAATCATGCGGTGCTAAACCCTAAAACCGGAAAAATCTACATCACCGCCCAGAATCACGGCTATGCGGTGAAGGATGTCCCGAAAAACGCTGCAGAAGAGCTGTTTGTAAATTGCAACGACAATACAAACGAGGGTGTGAGGCACAAGGATCTTCCCATCATCTCCTCCCAATTCCATCCGGAAGGCTCTTGCGGCCCTAGGGATGCGAATTTCCTCTTCGATGAATTCGTGAAAATGTTGAAATAATATGCAGCAACAACAGCCTAGCCATTGGCGTGGGCGGAAAGTCCTAGTCATCGGAAGCGGGCCCATAGTCATCGGCCAGGCGGCCGAGTTCGACTACTCCGGAACGCAGTGCTGCAAGGCGCTGAAGGAGGAGGGCGTGAAAATCGTGCTGGTCAACAGCAACCCCGCAACAATCCAGACTGATTTTGAGTTTGCAGACCATATCTACATCGAGCCGCTTACCCCGGAAACAGTCGCGAAAATCATCGAGAAGGAAAAGCCGGAGGGGATGATCGCCACAATGGCCGGCCAGACGGGCCTTAATCTGGCGATGCAGCTGAAAGGCGCAATCAAGAAAAACAGAATCAAATTATTGGGCACCTCGCTTGAAACCATCGATTTGGCCGAAGACCGGGAAAAATTTGCAGGATTGATGGCAAAAATCAAGGAGCCAATCCCAAAAAGCGAAAGGGCGGCCAATTTGGGGGAAGCGCAAGCTGCATTGGAAAAAATCAAAATCCCCCTGATCATCCGGCCTGATTTTTCCCTGGGAGGAAGCGGGAGCGCGATAGTGCGGGATGAGGCGGATTTCCTTCCAGCTGCAGAGAACGCATTGAACCTCTCCGGGACCCATTCATGCTTGATTGAGCAATCCGTCGAAGGCATGGCCGAGCTTGAATATGAAGTGATACGCGATTTTGATGACAATTGCATTACCATCTGCAACATGGAGAACATTGATGCGATGGGCGTCCATACCGGCGAAAGCGCTGTTGTTGCGCCCTCACAAACGCTTACCGACAAGGAGTACCATCTGCTCAGGAGGGTTGCAATCAAGGTTGTGCGCGCACTCAATGTGGCGGGCGCATGCAACATCCAATTCGCACTCAACCAGCAAACCGGCGAATACTATATAATAGAGGTGAACCCCCGCACCTCCCGCTCCTCCGCCCTTGCATCCAAGGCAACCGGCTACCCGATTGCATGGGTTGCAACGAAAATCGCCCTCGGGTACAAATTGCACGAAATCCAAAATAAGATCACCGGCAAATCTGCAGCTTTCGAGCCCGCGCTTGATTATTGCGTTGTAAAAATCCCAAAATGGCCGTTCGACAAGCTTTATGCCAAGCGCACCCTTGGCACGCAGATGAAAAGCACCGGTGAAGTGATGGCAATAGGCCGAAATTTCGAGGAGGCGCTGCAAAAGGCGGTCCATTCCCTGGAACTGAAGCAAAAAATCGAGTTCGATTTTGAAACTGACGGCGAAATGCGCAACTACCTCCTCCCCAATGAGTTGCGCCTATTTGCAATCAAGGACATTTTGCGCCTCAACCTCATGCCGATTGGCGAAATCGCCTCAATTTCCAAAATCAACAAATGGTTCATCGAGAAAATCAACAACATCGTTGTGAAGGAAAAAGAACTGGGGAAAATGAATTTATCGGATGTCAGGGCAAATTCGATGCTATATTCGGCAAAGCAGTTGGGTTTTTCAGACAACCAAATCGCCAAATATGCGGCAATCTCGACCGATTCCGTTGAATTCATCCGCTCGCAGCGCAATATTTCCGCCTCCTTCAAGATGGTCGATACCTGCGCTTCGGAATTCGCCGCCATGACGCCATATTACTACTCCACTTACGAGCAGGAGGACGAATCGATGCTCCTTGAGGGGAAAAAGGAAAAAAAGAAAGTCATAATCCTGGGCAGCGGCCCAATCCGCATAGGGCAGGGAATAGAATTCGATTATGCCACAGTTCACGCAGTAATTGCCCTAAGGGAACTCGGGTATGAATCCATAATCATCAACTCCAATCCCGAAACCGTCTCAACAGATTTCGATATCTCCTCAAAACTCTATTTCGAGCCCCTGACAGCCGAATGCGTGATGAATGTACTTGCAAAAGAAGGGGATATTGAAGGGGTGGTTGTGCAGTTCGGCGGCCAGACCGCAATCAACCTTTCCCTTCCTTTGGAACAAAATGGCGCAAGGATTCTCGGGACATCCGTCGCCTCCATTGATGCGTCTCAAAACCGGAAGAAATTCAAGGCGCTGATGCAGAAACTCAAAATCCCCCTCGTAGAGAGCGGTTTGGCTTTCTCAAAGGAAGAGGCATTGGAAATCGCCCGCAGCATCTCATACCCCCTGCTTATCCGTCCATCATATGTATTGGGCGGAAGGGCAATGGAAGTCGTATACGGCGAAAAGCAGCTCCTCCGCAAAATCGATGAGGCAATTTTCATCTCCGGGAATTGCGCAATAATCATGGACCGCTTCCTTGAGGATGCAATCGAGGCGGATGTGGATGCGCTGTGCGATGGCGAGCATGTAAAAATCGCGGGCATCATGGAACAAATAGAGGAAGCGGGAATACATTCCGGCGATTCGAGCTGTGTAATCCCCTCAATCCGGTTCTCGCCCCAAGCTCTCAACAAAATCCGCGATTACACCAAAAAAATCCTCCTGGAACTGCGGGTCATCGGGCTTGCAAACATCCAGATGGCCGTGAAGGGCGATGACGTGTACGTCCTCGAGGTTAACCCCCGAGCGAGCAGGACGGTTCCCTACCTCTCAAAAGCAACCGGGACCCAAATAGCAAAAATCGCAGCTGCGCTTCAGGTTGGAAAAAAACTAAAAGATTATTTTTCTGACTTCGCAACCGAACTGATCCCAAAACACCCATATTTCGCAGTAAAGGTGCCAGTTTTCCCATTCATAAAATTCAGGGATGTTGATCCCATACTCTCGCCGGAAATGAAAAGCACAGGAGAAGTGATGGGAATTGCAAACTCTTTTGAGGAAGCATACCTGAAGGCGCAATTGGCAGCAGGAAACAATTTCGGCGATTCCGTTTTCCTCGGCTCCTGCGGAAAGTGGAAGAAAGTGCTCTCGCAGGCATTTCATCATGCCGGCATAAAGATTTACGATTCGGAAAAGATCACCCCCATCCAGGCAATCAACATGATCCGGGCGAATGTCATTTCCTTCGTTGTCGATGGGCTAAGGGCGCACGGCAACAATCTCGAGGAAATCCGCAAGACCGAGGAAGTGAGGAAATATGCAATCCAGCGCAAGCTTCCGGTAATTTCCAGCTATTTTGCCGCGCTTAAGATGGCGGAATCGCTGGCAAAAATGAAAAACAGGAAATCGTTTGAGCCAGTCTCATTAAATGAGCTTAAATAAATCCGCAATTAGTGAATAATTTGTGATTTCAATAGTTATTCTATCTTTACTTCCTTTCCGTGCTCGTGCTTCGGTTCCATCCGCTTCAGTTTTACCTCCAGCACGCCGTTGTTGTAGATCGCTTTCGCGGAATCGCTCTTTACCTTGCACGGGAACCATATCTCCTTCTTGTAGTTCTTGTGATGGTACGGCGTGTGCAAAACCATGCTCTCCTCCGTGGTGCTGATGTGGATGTCCTCCTTCTGCACCCCGGGCAGTTCCGCGATCACCGTCAGCTCCTCCTTCCCCTCGATGATGTCGATCATCGGCTCCCTTGAGATTTCAATCTCCTGCTTCTCCTTCCATTCCTTCTGATGGGGGATGAACGTGCCAAAGTCCTTGATCTCCGGCTTGCCCTCCTGCGATACTTTCATTGAAAAGCCATAAACATAAGGTGAATGCTTCCTCGCCTGCTGCTCGTCCCTGTAATGCAGGGTGAGGATGTCGTTAACCATCCTCTCCATCTCCTCCTGAATTCTCAAAAAGTCCTCCTCGAAAGGGTCCAGTTTTTTCCTCGTCTCTTTTTTCATGTAACGCACCAAAATCCGTTTATTCTTTCTATAGCATTTTTTTTATCGCAAGCCGCACTTTTTCGCTCCTATCCTTTTCTGCAGCCTTTGCTAGATAAGCCTTTGCTTCCGCCTTCCGAATCCCCATAAAAAGCTCTGCAGCGCCGATCCTATTGATTTCATCCGGCCCCTGGGATAAAATCCGGATTATGACCTCATCCACTTTTTTCTTATCGAGCGTTTTGAGCCATTTGGCTATTTCCCCCCTGACGGATCCATCCTTCTCCTCCCCGAATGCGATGACCAGCGGGTAGATCGCCCTTTCCTTCGTATTCTCCTCCCCCGGAAAAGATTCGGAAGAATAATGAATGACTTTCTGCACCGCCAATTTCCTTTCAGCGGCAGTTTTCCCATTCCTCAGCGCACTCAACCATGACGGGAACGCCGGCTGCTCAGATTCCCCCATATTTCTCACTCCTTTTTCCCCAATGTCTGGAATTCCAATTCCGCTCCCGGATCCGTTTCATAATTCAAAAAACCTGTTCTTCCCGCTCAACTTTTCAATTCCGTTCTTCCTTATCAGCACATCCTCCTCCAGCCTTACGCCGCCAATCCCGCTTACATATATCCCAGGCTCAACTGTGAAGACCATGTTTTCCTTTAGCTCAAACTTCTCGTTTCCGAGGGTTTTGCCATCGTGAACCTGCAGGCCCAACGAATGGCCCGTCGAATGCACGAATTTGCCTTTGAATTCGGTTTTGCTTATGAAATCCGAAACTGCGGAATGCACGCTTGCCGCATCCACCCCCTCCTGCATCAAATCGAACGCGACCTCCTGCGCATCCTCCACCACCTCGAACATCCGTAATTGCTTTTCATTTGCCCTCCCCAAAGCAAATGTCCGGGTCATGTCGCTGTTATACCTCTTGAATTTAGCGCCCCAATCAATGAGCACGAATTGGTTTTTCCTCAATTTTTCGCTTCCAGTCAGGTAATGCGGCTCAGCTGAATTCTTACCCCCCGCAACAATTGTCGGAAACGAGGGAGTGCCGCCGATTCTTTGCATTTGGTATGCCAGTTCCGCGGCAACATCTGATTCCCTTGCTCCGGCCTCGACAACGTCCCCCTCTATCACCCTCTCAAATGCTTTTTCCGCAATTTCAACGGCCTCCCTGATTTTCGCGATTTCAATCCCGTCCTTTATTGCCCTCGCATCCCGTATCGCCGTCCCAACGTCGGCAATTTTGGCATGTGTTTCCGTTTTCAACCGGTTGTGTGTGTTCACGCTCAAAGCGGAAAGGTCGCAGCCGATGTTTTTAATTTCCCTCAATTCCTTTTTCAGAAAATCGATGTGCTCCTTTCCGGTCTTGAAAATCAGCAATTCATTCCCCAATCTGTTTTTCCCGTTCTCCTTTCTGGCAGTGTTCTCCTCCAGCTGCGGAATTATTGCCGTGCAACTTCCGTCCTTCCTGATTATCGCGCTGCTCCCCTCGAAAGACCCGCCGGTGAAGCCGGTCACGTAGAAGAACGAATAATCCTTCACCCCGCCGTAATTTATGAAGATCGCCTCCGGTGCGTTTTTCCCCAAATTTTCGAAGATGCGCTTGATGCGTTGTCTCATGTTTTCCACTATTGTATTTTTTTCCAAATTCCCCTAATTATTCATCCCCCTATTTTCCAGCTCACGCTCCCATCCGGATTATCCTCAAGCAGGATGCCCTTCTTCTTAAGTTCGTTCCTGATCCCATCCGCCCCCTTCCAGTCCTTCAGCTTCTTTGCGGCATTCCGTTTCTCAATGAGGCTTTCAATCTCCTTTTCAGGAATTTTCATTTCTCCCTTCTTTTCCTTATGCTCGAAGATTCCCAGCATGCCCCCAAGTTCTTTGAAAAGGTGCAGGCATTCTGAGAGCACCTTTTCACTCTCGCCGTCATCCATCATCTCGAACGCGTAATTCTTCAGCTCGAATAAAATCGAGATGGCTGCAGGAGTGTTGAGGTCATCATCCATGGCATTTAGGAAGGATTGTTTTATTTTAATCAAATTTTCGTCAGTGATTTTTTTCGCTTCCTTGATGCCTTTTTCCTCCAAGCGCCAAATTGCGTTTTTCAATGATGCAAGTGACTCCTTCGCCTGCTGCACCGATTCCTCGGAATAATCAAGCGGTTGCCGGTATTGGGTTGAGAGGTAAAAGAAGCGGACTGTTTCACCATCAAACTTTTTTAGAAGCTGATTGAGCGATATAATATTCCCTACGCTCTTCGCCATCTTTTCCTTTTTTATCGTTACGAACCCATTGTGCATCCAATATTTTGCGAACGGCCTCTTCCTGCTGGCGCCTTCCGACTGCGCGATCTCATTCTCATGATGCGGGAAAATCAGGTCCATCCCGCCGCAGTGCAGGTCGAACTGCTCCCCCAGGTATTTTGAGCTCATTGCGGAGCATTCGATGTGCCAGCCGGGCCTTCCCATCCCCCAAGGCGAATCCCATGAGGGCTCTGCGGGCTTTGCGGATTTCCATAATGCGAAGTCAGCAGGATGGCGTTTATTTGGATTGATCTCCACACGCTTCCCCTTGATCAGCTCATCGAGGCTCTGTTTGCTTAGTTTCCCGTACTCCTTGAATTTGCCTACCTCGTAAAAAACGTCTCCTTTGTTTTCATACGCATACCCGTTTTCAATCAGTTTTTCAATTATTTTTATGATTTCCTTTATGTGCTCCGTTACTTTAGGGTATTTGTCCGCTCTCTTCACGTTCAGCGCATCGAACTCCTCGAAATATTCCTTGATGTGCTTTTCAGCCAACTTGAACGGATCCGTTTTGAGCTCCTTCGCTTTGTTAATGATCTTGTCATCTATGTCGGTAAAGTTCTGGATGTAAGTGGTTTTGTAGCCGAGGAAACCGAAATACCTGCGCAGCGTGTCCCAAACAACATAGCATCTTCCGTGCCCGATGTGCGAGCTGCTGTAGGGGGTGATACCGCAGACGTATATTTTCACGGTATCCTTGTGCGCAGGTGCAAATGCTTCATTTTTTCCGCTCAAGGTATTATGTATGCGCAATTCCACATCGACCGACCTGATTACAAACGCTTAAATACGGGCTGCAATTACTACTCTAAAAACACGCAGATTTAAAACGTTATTTTGGAGGTCAGGATGTTAGCAATTTCCCTAACGCTGCTGGAGAAGCTGGTATTGGCAGTTTTAATCGGCGGCATCATCGGGCTGGAGAGGGAGCATACGAAGAAGCAGACCTTGCTCGGCTTGCGCACCTTCTCCCTTATTTCCCTGCTCGGCATGCTCTTGACGGAACTTTCGGCATCCTCGTATTATATTGCGGCATCAATCGGTTTGGTTGGCATTTTCGCCATCACCCTCTCATTCTATTTCTTCAAAGCTACCCACATCAAGCATTCAATAGGCTTGACAACGGTGATAATGCTCCCGCTCACCTACATTCTCGGGATGATGATCAGCTTCAATTACACCATCGAAGCCATCGCAGCAACAATCATCGTCGCTTACGTGCTGATCGAAAAAGGGGAGGTGCACCACCTTGTTGAAATGATTTCGAGGAGGGAAATTGTCGATTTCCTGATCTTCTCGGTCATCGCATTCGTAATTTACCCCCTGATCCCATCCGAAGGAATGGATTTGCTGGGGCATCAGATTAACATCCAATCGTTCGTTTTATCCGTAATCCTGATTTCGATCCTCTCATTCGTTTCACATGTGATCGCGCGCGTGATCAAGCATAATGCTGTGCTGTATGCTGCATTTTTCGGCGGCCTGATCTCCTCCCTTGCAACCGTAATGCTTTTTGCACGCGGCAGGAAAGTGAACCTGGATGCGATAAAGCTCTCTTTTACGAGCTCATCCGCGGGCTCCGTTCTAAGGGACGCTTTGCTTTTGCTCTTCCTCAACTTGTATTTATTCCGTGCAACATTATTCCTTTTCGCACTCCCAATTTTGGGATTCCTTTTGATGACCCAATACTATTCGCGGCAGGTGAACCTCTCGCATTTCAAATTCATATACAACACCCCGCTTTCGCTGATGTTCGTTGTTAAATTCGCATCCGTGCTATTCATCGTAAGCACACTTACCAATGCGGTTTTCGATGTTTCCCACCAATTGTATTACCTGGCGCTTTTCGTTGCGGGCGCAGTGAATTCCGCATCCGTGATTGCGAGCGTCGCTTTCCTGTTTACAGCTGGCAGCTTGCCCAGCGAGGCCGCAACCCGGGGAATATTCCTCGGGCTCCTAGGTTCCGCTATAGCGAAAATTGCAGTCGCAAACAGGAAGGAAGGCTGGAATTACGCAAAATACATCCTGTTCCTGGTTTGGTGAGCTTTGCATTATTGGGCGCGGGATACGTGATTTCGTACTATTATTCCTTTTAGGCAGAATGCTCATGTCAATTCCTCAAACGGATCAGGATCCTTTCATTAGCGGGCGATACCCGAGAATGCGCATCAAACGAACTAGAATCCCTTGAGCAGCTGGTAAAGCCCAGCTCCAATCAGCCCGCCGGAAATTGTGGAAACCAGGTTCACCGTATCGTTGTTGATTATCCTCCAGCCCTTATGGTACTCTGTTTTTGTGCCGCATTTGTGCACTTCCCTCTCCGTCTGCTTTTTGCATTTATGGCACCAATACATCACCTGTATCGTCGCGCCCAGGAAAGAATCTATCAACGCGCCAAGCACTCCCGCAACCACCGGAATAGCGATCAGGAAAATCGGCTCGTTCCTTGGTGCGCTGAAATAATCGCTTAGGATGAATGCGAGCAGCCCGATTGAAAGCGCGCCTACGAATGCAGCCCCGATGCCAAGCCATGAAACCGCGCCGGAAACGCCCTTCTCCACTTTCTTGAGGCTCGTGATCAGGTAGGATTCCTTGCTAAGAACGCCGATTTCAGTTGCAAGCGTATCCGCTGTTGCGGTTGCGACAACCCCCAGGAATGCAAAATAAAGGGTGTTGAGCGGGTAGAAGAAGTTGATCACAGAAACGAGCGCCGCCAATGCGCCGTTCGCCGCGACCTGCCAAAAATCCCTCACGCCGCCCTTGGCGAACTCCTTGTTCACATCCTCCTTCTCCTTCGATTTGTATTTCGTGACCGCGCTCGCGGCAACGAAGAAGACTCCGAGTATTAGGAACCAATTCCAGCCGCCGAAAACAAAAACGGTCAGCCCCACAAGTATTGCCGCAAATATCCCGCCCTCGGAAAGCAGCTGGAATTTTGCCGCAATATTCGCAAGCACCAATGTTGCAATGATCCCGATGAAAAACGAAAGATCCATAGCGAGTCACGGCTTTTTGATTATTCTTTTTTCCTCCCAAAATTTTCCCGGTTCATTTTACTATATCCCGATTTTATTAAGCAGATGCATTATTTCCCCTTCCCGCCAAACATCGCATTCAAATGCTTTTCCTGCAAATTCAACGCCTGCTTGGCAAGCTCCATTCCCCCCAGGATTTCGGGCATCACGATAACGCTTGCTCCGGCGCCATGCAGCTTCCCTACGGATTGCTCGGAAAACGCCCTGCTCGCGATTTTGACATTCTTATTCAATTCCTTCGCGGTCAGCACCAAAAAAACGTTGTTGGAATCATTGTTCAATGCTGCAATGAGCAATTTAGCCCGCTGGACGCCCGCCTTCATCAAGGTGGCGGTTTGGAGGGCATCGCCCTGCACGTGCGGGATCTCCGCATCCTTGAGGTTGCTTATCGCCTTGTCCGAAAGGTCCACCACCACATAATCCTCCTTGGAATGCTTGAATATTTCGCATGCGGTCCTTCCCAAATCGCCATAGCCGCACACTATGATGTGATTTTTCATCCCCCCGATCTTTTTCCGCATTTTCCTCTCACCCATTTCGAGATTTACCACGTAGCTTATCATGAATTCCACAAGGACCGCGAACACCAGCCAGCTTGAAAGCGCCAGGAACAGCGATGCGATTTTCGCGGGGAACGTGTACTCCAGGTTGCATTTCCCAAGAGTCAGCGAGCAGACCGTCTCATACAGCGCATCAAAGGGCGCGAAACGCTCATACGTGATGAACGAGAAGATCGCCCAGCCGCTGATCAGGAGCAGTGCGATGAAAAATGCCCTCCTCACATTCCCGCGTATCTGCTCCTCCTTTGTTTCCAAATCTGCATCCCTCCCCAACACTAAAGATGACCCAAATAAAAAGCCTGCTGCTTAAAGCTACTCATGATCCTGATTACCGGCGCAACAGGCAGGGTGGGGCGCGAATTGCTTGGAAGGCTATTGGCGGAAAAAAAGTACCGCGGCAAGCTCCGGATCCTTGCGCATAACCTGTTTGAAGCGCAGAAAATGTACGGCTCGAAAGTAGAAATTTATCAGGGGGACCTCTCATCCGAGCACGATTTCATCGCTCTTGCGGAGGCATGCAAAAACGTCGACCTGATTGTCCACCTTGCAGGGCTTGTCGATTATTCCGCTTCCGGCTCCGAATTCATGGCTGCTAATTATCACGGAACGCTCAAACTGATCAAAGCCGCCAAATTGCAAAGAAAGCCGCCAAAATTCATTTTCCTTTCCTCCACTTCCATTTACCGCGGGGCAAAATCCGAACAAATCAGCGAGAAAACAAAACCTTTCCCCTCAAACGCCTATGGACGGAGCAAACTCGCAGCAGAAGGCGCTTTACGTGAAAGCGGTCTCGACTACCTAATTTTGCGCTCCCCAATAATCTACGGAAAAGGTTTCAAAACAGGGATTGGGGATGTGGTCAAATTAATTAAAAAACGGAGAATGCCGATTCTTGGGAATGGGAACAACCACATCGCGTACATCCACATTTCAGATTTGGTTGACGCACTCGTTTCAGCAATAAATTCAAAATTGAAAAACCAGGAATTCATATTTAGTTCGGGCGAAGCCAAAACCCAAAATGAATTATTCGAGGCAGTTGCAAAAGAGCTCCATGTTCCATCCCCAAGAATCCACATCCCCACATCCGTCGCATACCTCTCAACCAGCGCAATCCGCCTTCTTTACCGGCTTTTGGGCCTAAAGCCAAAAATTTTTAAGGAATACGTCCATACCCTAGCCGAAAGCAGGGTTTATAATATTAGCAAGGCGAAGAAAATGCTGCATTTCAGGCCGAAAATCAAAATTAATGATGGAATAAAGGAAATGATCCTATCCATGCAGGAAAAAGGTTGATTCCCATGAAATACGAATGCGACAATTGCAAATTGCTATTTGAATCCGACGACCCGCAGATCTGCCCCCGCTGCTCGAGCAAGAAGATCCGGCATGCGTCCGAAAGGAAGAAGTTCGACACCAAGCTAGCTACAACAACCCACCAGCACGAGAAGGTCGCGTATTCGCACACATCGTTTGTGGGAAGGGATGGCAAGGAGGGCTGGCGCGACTTTCATAAGGCGGAGGTGCGCGGCTGCGCGGACTGCGGCGGGATTGATTTCGACCTCAACTGGAAGCACAAGGAGAAAGTGTGCAAGAAGTGCGGAGCCATATATCCGCTTCCAAGAAGGATGGGTTAAGGAAGGGTGGCGGCGACACGTGGAGGGAAACGTAGTTTCCCTGTGGGTGTCAAGCACAAGGAGAAAGTGTGCAAGAAGTGCGGGGCCATTTACCCGTTGCCAAGGAGGATGGGTTAAGCAATCTGTTTCGGAATGAATATGCTTTATATTTAATGGATTCTTTCTTCTTCCATGGCCAACAAGCACCTCGCACGCATCCGGTACAGGATCAAAGGCATGATCCTCGATTCGAAGAAGTTCGAATTCAGGGAAAATAAGGCCGCGAATAATAAAGCCGAAGGCAGGCTTGCATCACACGCCCGGACGCATATTCCGGAGCGGCACCAAAAGCATCCGGAAAAGGCCCCCGATTCGATCATTCATCAAATTCCCAGGCATCAAATGGAAAAATCCATTTCCCGCCCTCCTGCTGCTTTTCCGAATGAAAAAATCGGTTTGGAAATTGAAAAGAGGCGGCAGCTGGAATTGGCGAGGCAAAAGTACGTTTCGGGCAAAAAGGAAGCAGCTCAAGGCGCAACATCCCAAAAACAGCCCGGATACGTGCCCCAATATTACACGAAAAAATCCGTTTTCCACTCTTACAGGAAAGGCCCTTTTTTCAGCCGGATTTCAAGCAAATTCTCGCAGCACGGATTGCCCCCTCTTCCGATATTGATTTTGGTTGCTGTAATTGCGATTGCGGCGATTCTTCCCATAATATCCGTGGGAATCCTTGCATTCGAATCAAGGGAGGTTGGCATTTACCTCGCAATCCAGACCCCGGAGGGCAATGTCCTCAAGAATGCCACAATTTTCCTTGCCGATGCCGCAACTTTCGATGAAAAATATTCCTCAAAAACAGCGGCAGATGGGACCGCATTTTTTGAATCCCTGCCAGTAAGCAAGAAATTCGTGGTTTACGCGGAAAGATCCGGAAAAAGGATCGAGGTCGAGGAGCGCGAATTGATTGTCCCGTTCCGGCAGGGAAGGAAGGAGATAATTATTGTGAAGAGGACGGCGGCCTGACCAATCGGATGGCGGGCGGTTATGGCGCTCCGGCCAATTATCTGAAAAAATTATGTGAAAAATAGGATTGAAAATTGAAAATATTCCTAAAATTAGCCCGCAACTTTTCATTGAGCCGCAATAGGCGCCACAAGAGCGTTTATATACATAAATATTCTATCCTTTTTCAGATTTTCTTATGGGAATAGCGGAAAGCCTTCAGGAGAAGTGGGAATCCCTGCTGGAATGGTCTGATGAGAAAGGCCTGCCTCTGCGCGGCATCTCGGATTCGCTCGAGGAAAAAGGGATCCCCGCGATGCCCTTCTTTTTGGTTTTGCTATTGCTCCTAGTTGGCGGCACGCTCTACCTCACGCTCGGAGGCGGCCAGGTGAGCATTTTCGCGCCGAAGGAAACCTCGATCCTGCTCACATTAAAGGATTCGGCCGGAAGGCCGCTTGCGAACACCGAGGTAATGCTGACCCCCGAAAGCAATGACGTGCCCTCGCCGGAAAAAGCGACTACCGACGAGGATGGAAAAGTCACTTTTGAAAAGATCAAAATAGGAACCGCATTCCTTGTAGCGGCTTCGGATTTCCAGGGAGAGTCATTGAACTTTGAAAGTGACCGCATTGCAGTCACACCGACCAAATCCACCTTCATCCTCGCCCTTTCCGCTCCGTTAATCGAGCCCAAGGTGAGCCTGACGGTCAATTTGAAAGGACTGGGAAGCGGGGAAAGCGCGCAAATTTATTTGTTCGAGGGTCCTGACAGGCTTTCAGTTCCGGGCTCGCCAAAACCCGGGCTTGCCGTCTCATACTCCGATCTTGCCGTGAATACGGAATTTTTTGTGAAAGTGGAGGCGCAAGGATACAACAAGGAAAACCGGACCATTTATTTGAAGGAGAACGACGAGAGCATCTCAATTACATTAAGGCCAAGGGACAAGATCATAAATGGAAAAGTGCGCGTGCATGTCACGGATGCTGCGACTGCAAGGGCATTGAAGGATGTTTCCGTCGATATTATCGATTCGGTAACCAACACGAAAATATTCACCAATCTGAAAACCGGGGAGAACGGGGAGATCAGCCCGCAGGAACTGGCGATAGGGAAAATTGTGAAGGCAGTTGCACGCCTTCAGGGATATGTGGTCAAATCCGCTGAGAAAACAATCGAGGACGAGACAAACTTCCTTTTGGCGCTTGACAAAATCCCGGAAGCGGAGCTCAAGGCGATCAAGGTGATTGTGCTCGACATGGGCGATTCGCAAATTGTCAATCCGGTAGCAAAGCTATACGATGAAAAATTCACGAAGGTAGGGGAGAGCAATCCGATGGACGGCGTTGCGCTTTTCAACGATGTCGGAAGCGGCCAGTATTATATAACTGTTGTAAAGCCCGGCTTCCTGCCTGCAACCCTCCAGAATGCGGAAAAAGGCAACAGCTACACCGTTTACATGGAATCCGCAAGCACCGCCAACTCCGCAAAATTGAAGGTGCAGGTGGAGAACCAGAACGGGGATGCGGTTCCGCAATCAGCAGTTTCGCTTTTCTATGAGGATGGAACCCCTGTCGGGTCAATTGACAAGATCGCCGGCAATGATGGCATTGCCAGCTATGAAGAATTGCCGCTTGTGAAAATTTATGCGAAGGCATCCTTCAACGGAAGGAACGGCATGAGCAGCATTGTTGAGCTCTCACTTGCCGGCACCGGCGAGGAAACGGGAATCAATTTATTGAAAGTCGCGTTGAAGCCCGCGAAAGGCCGAGCAGTCGTTTTGGTGAAGGACCACTTCACAGGCAAGAATGTGGACAATGCGAAGGTGGAGTTCTCGCCTTCGGATGTGGAGTTCTCCCCCATTGCAAGCTGCACAACCAAGGCCGGCAGGTGCACCGCGCAATTGCAGGAAGGCTTCTATGTCGCAATAGTAAGCGCGAACAAATACGACCTTTTTACCTCGAGCGAATTCGAGGTGAAGCCCAACATCGACAACAAGGTCAGCTTCGGGATCATGCTCTCGGAAATCGCGCAGAAAACGAAGATCGCATATTCCGGGGTTTTCAACTTGAAAGGCGAGCAGGTAAATACGCTTTCACCCTCGACGACTTATAACGCAAGGTTTGTAATCAACCGGCCGAAAGTTAAAATAACGCGGGTTGAGGTGCAGGTTAGGATTGGAAATGCCGGTGTGGCCTTGGAGAACGAGCAAGCGGAGATAATCGGTTATGATGCGGTCGGTGCCGTTGTCACGAAGGGCACTTCAACGGATGCGTCGGCAATTGCGACCCTGCAGCCGAATATCGAGGGCACGGAAACGCCTTCGGCAGCCGCATCGCTCAACCTCGCGGACGTGGATTCTGACGCTTACAAATATGCCCATTTTGATTTCCAGCCCTTTGAAGGCAGCAAGGAGGTGAGCGTCCAATTCAGGACGCGCGCCGTTTCGAATGGGAAGGTGGAACTGCAATACAGGTCGGCGTTCTTTACTGACAAGGAGGTCCTGCGGGACCCGATCGACAATTCCGCGCCCCGTGGCGCGTTCCTTGCAAATATGCAGGCCCAATCGCTCACAATATCCTTCGAGGGCAAATGCGACAACGGGATCTGCCTGCAGAGCAATTTCGAGGGAAGCTCAGGCACGGCTGAGGATAATTTTGAGGCGCCGATTTCCGAAACATTCAAATTGAACTTCAAGATCGTTGCACCAAAGGGGGCGACAGTTGAATTGTCCGCGCCATTGGATGACCAAACTATCTCTCTCACCGAAGGGCTTTCGGGTGCCTCCAAGGCCGTATTGAAAACAACCGAGAACCGGCAGATTTTGTCGCTCTCCACATCCTCGGACAATGCAGAGGGCGGATTCACCCTCCAAGCCAGAAGGCTCGTCAACAACATCGATTTGCAATTATCGGTAAAAAGCGGGGAAAGCACGATAACAAAGCCGCTGTCGCTCCGCATCGTCGGGGAGAAGCCGGATTTGAAGGTCTCATTTAATGTGATAGTGGAGAAGGGCGGCGGGAAGATATTGAAGGCATTGAAGGAAAACCGTGTTGTGTTCACCGTGACGGACTCGCTCAACCTGCCGTTGAAGAACGCTTTCGTGACCCTTGGAAGCGGAGCAGATGCGCTTGGCGGCGCGGTGCTCGAGGCGGAATTGCAGGAGGCAAAGGATGGCACCATCACCTATGTGATTGAAAATGTGAATCCGCCCTCGATAGGCTCTGTTTCCTTCCGTGTAACAGCAGAAGGCTTCAAGGTGAAGGCGGGCACAATACAGACGCAGGCGACCACGCTTTTCCAGCTCGATACCCGGGCGCTTTCAATCTCCACCTCTTCCGATCAAATCGAGGTCTCGGCGTTCAATGTTGAAAATCTTCTCTCAAACGAGCTGAAGGTAACCTATACGCTGACTTCCACAACCGGAAAATACACGGATGTAACCTTGGAGAAGGGCGGTGCAACTGTCAAGGGGCTTGAGCGGGATACCAACAATCTCGAGGCCGAAATTTCGGACCTGATCATCAAGGTCTCGAACAAGCCGCAGGTATTGAAGGAGAAAATCACCGGAAAGGTTCGCATAGTTGCAAAGCTCGGCGCATCCGAGCAGACTGAGGACATCCCCTTCACCGTCACGACCGATTTCAAGCAGGACGACCTGAACGCGCTTTGGAGCATATCGCCGGATTCCCTTAGTTTCTCAGTAGCGCCGCCGAAAATCAAGCAGGAATCGCAGACGATCATCATCGCCAACAATGCGCCGTACCCGATCCTTGTCAACCACCAATCCTCCTCGCCGAATGTTTACGTCGAACCGCTTTCAAAGAATTTGGATATCGGCGAGACAGCTGAATTCACTGTTTACGGCCGCGCGACATCAACCGAATCCTGCAAATTCGAGGAAGAGACGTTCAAGGGAAAAATCGATTTCTACGCCTCCAGCAACGGGATCAACTCGAAGAAAACGGCAACCACGGAGGTTGCAGTCGCCTCGACTGAAACCTGCACGATTGAAAATGCGCTGCAAGTTACCCTTCCGGTTTCCCTAACCGCACAATTGCCCGCGAACACAAAAACAAAGTACAATGCAGATGGCACCATCCTGATAGAATTGCCCTCCAAGGAACGGTTCATTTTCGGGGCAGGTGCGCAATTGACAAGCAGTGCGAACCAATATTCGTCATACGCCAATCAGCCAGCATTCCCTGCGGTCACATCCGGAGGGGGGAGCTATATAATAGTGCCAGCAGGCGTTTTCATCGAGGCATCGCCAAAATACGTGCAGCAAACACCGATGCTCCAGCCGATTGGCTACACTGGTTTTAGCACCACCGGTTTGTCCCCATATGCGCGGTCATTATCAACAAGTTCCTACAAGCTTGCGTTCCCATTCACCACCTTCATTGATTTTGAGCCTGAAACCGAATTCTCCCAGAAGGACAGCCAGAAGATCGCAAGCATTGAGGATTTTGATTTGTACTTCCCATCCTCGGTTCCATTGGTCCGGGGCAGAAGCTCCAATGAAAGGCGAGCGACAATCCCGCCGAACACCTACATCGGAATACAGCTCACCCCCTTCACGAATTCCCAGGACTCGATTGAAGTCTACTTCCCCGTCGACACCACTTTTGTCATTCAAGAAAGGGTCCGGATAAGGACGGATGATTATACCGGCTCCAGAGCCATTCAGTTTGATTCGGGAACGACAATCACATTGCCGCCGGATTCACGCTCCTCAACTGATCCCGTTGCAACCGGTGGAAGCGGGGACCTGTTCAATGAACAAAGAAAAATTACAATCCCGGCTGCAACAGCTGTCCGCATCCCGCCGCCTTATGCGCAGGAGGGGATGAACGGCGAGTTGCACCTGCAATTGCCATTCAAGCTGCAATTCAAGGTTCCGAAGAGCGACCGCATCGCGCTCGCGCTCGATGCCGGCGCAACGCAGGCGCGCTCCATTTCAACCGAAGTTTATGAGCTGCTTTTTGCGCAGGGCACCACTAGGGTCGGGCTCGAATATGCGGATGGCTCAAGATTGATAGAGGCGCTTCCGGCCGCGCCAATTACCATCCAGCCTACTGATTTCGGGGTTGTAGGGATCACGAGGAAATTGCCCGTAAGCATTACAATCAATTTGCCCTCCTCGGCAGCAGTGAAGAGGAAAGGCGCGCTGACGCAGATACAATTTGAGAACGGCAACAGGATGCTGATGGAGAACGTCGAAGTGAATGAGAAGGCATTCGAGGCAAAGGAGGTCACGATCGCTGCAGGAACTGAAATCACATTCTCCGCGAACGCGCCTGGAGCTGGCAACCGCATGATCAAGGTTGAAAAATCCGAATACGGGACGGAATCGTTCACAATCAAGATCCCGGAACAGACGACCTACCACTTCCCGCTCGCGAATGCGCTCCTCACGCCCCCCAATTCAATACGGAATGAAAACGAGGGCTATAGGGTGATATACGCTGTCGAGCGCCTCGCATTCCAGAGGAACGACAATTACAATGACATTGCCCTTGCGAAATTGGATTCATTGAAGGGCGTCACGTTCACGCAGATAGACCCGACTCCCGAAGGCCGCGATTTTGAGATGCGGTTCTCATTCCCCGTAATGGCTGAAATCCCCGGGGACGTATTCCTGCAGCCGAAGCTCGAGCCATACAAGCAGAAAATAGAGGAGATTTATCATTCATTCCGGTTTGCGGAAGCGGCTGAGATAAAGCTTGCGGATCACGAGCAGAAGGACGAGTTCTCGTTCCTGGGCAATAGGCTCATGATGAAACAATATGATTTCACCTCCGCTGATTTCATCTCGGATCCGAAAACATTGACGATCCCGGGCACCATGACGATTGTCGCAACCATCAAGAAGGATGATGACGGCAAATACTGGCTGCATGCGGTTTTCGGGAAGGAGGTTTCTGTATCGCTGCCTTCAACCGCCCAAACATTCGATGATAAGCAAAAGATTGCGAATCTGGGAGGCTGCAAGAACATAAAGATCGAGATTGCCGGGGAAGACGCGCCGCGCGAATATGAGCTTCCATCCGTGAAATCAATAGTGTTCGAGGAGGATGCGAGGCTGCTTCCGGGCACTTCCAACAACCCCGAAAAGCCGCAGGAAATTGTCGTAAGGGAAGCAGACAAGATTTCATTTGAACTTTGCGAGACCAAGGCGAAGAAGGACAAATTCGCGTTCATCGCGGATGCAAGCAGCCCTCTTGTCGCATTCGAGGCGCCTCCTGAAGGCGGGAAGCCGGATACCGCAGACAAGCTTTTGGATTTGGAATTTGACGACACGAACGCACAGGGCTCGCAGGCCAGGTATGTGTGCGTGCAGAACTGGGGCTTTTCCAACCTTGCGGTGGAGTTCAGGCTGGATGACGATCCGTTGATGAGCCGCACGACGCTCGAGAAGAGGTACGTGGGCTACACCGGCGAGTCAGTTAGCGGGGAGCTGGATGGAGCGCTCAAGAGCGTCACCCGCCCAATCGCATGGCAAGTGGATCCGAAGATGATCATCAAATCCGTGGATCCTGCAAAGCAGAACTGCAAATACCAATCCTTCCGGCTCGACATTGGCGTGCCGTCGCAATATCTGGATGAGGACGGCTGCATTTTGGAAAGCGCGAACGGCCGCGTCACCGACCCCGACTCCGAAACATATGTGACCCTGTTTGGAGAATACAACGGGAAGGCGGTGACCGAGAAGATCGGCATAAAGATCAAGCTTGATAAGGGCACGGGCACATGCAGCGGCTCGCTGTTCAAGCAATTCCGGAAGATGATGAACGGCTTCTATGTCAATTATGCGGATGACCAGCAGAACGTGAGGTTCGACAATGCGCTCATGAAGCTTTCCTTCAAGAGCATCAATCACGAGCGTGCAATTGCGGCTGTGAACAATCTTGACAAGGCAATCACTTACTCGGTAACCGGCGACACGCAATTGGTAAGCTGCTCGCCTTCAACAGGCACGCTCGAACCCGGCAAGGGGACTGTCCTCAAGTGCGTTTCAAAGAAGAAAGGCAAGGGCCGCCTGAAGATTACTCCGAGCGATTCCGCCGGGGATATTAACGAGTATATAAGGTACGTGAACATCGAGGTATTCGAGCCCGAACCCGATTTCAAGGCATTGTATTCCGCCTCACCACTCGGAGACCTGGCACCGCAGGAGGCGGCAACAGCCGAGGCGGAGGTGACCTTGTCCGGCTATGTGGACCGCTTTTATTCAGATGTGAATGCGCAATCGTTTGCGGATGATGCGCCCTCCTCTGTTGGCCCCAAGCCCCAGGTGTTCACAACTTTGGATGCATCAGTGATGAAATGCCAGACCAATTTCTGCACCTCTGTACAGGTGGAAACAGCATTCACTGAATTTGCAGGAGAATTCAAGACGCTTGTTGAAACGCTTGCGTCGGATGCCGAATACCCGAATGATCTCACGAAATTCTGCGAGAAAACCCTTAGCGATGGCGGTTACAAGAAATCAATCGTCCTGCAGGCTGCAAATTCGGAAACGCTGCTCGATTCGGAGCGGTCGCTGGAGCTTTCTAAATCCGAATTCGACTCCATATTGAAGCAATCCGACGACGGGTTCAAGATCACAACCTCTACTGTTGATGTGAAGGGCTGCGGCGTTTACATACTGGAGGGAAGGCTCGACATCTGCAAATTTGCAACAGCTCCCTCCAAGAAGGCCGATTGGCTGAAATATTCGAACATTGAATTCAGGCTTACGCCGGGCATGGAATGCAATTTCACCCTTGCAAATGCGGCGCTGCTTGTAGCGGAGCGCGGAAATACGGAAGGAGTTGTGGGCCGCGAGCTGTCAACCGGAATCGGATGGAACATCGGGGATGATAGCGGCAGCGAAGCCGGCGGGCTGATAGGCCTGCTTGACAAGGTGCAGTTGTTCACTGTCGGGCCCTACAAGCGTACAGCCAACAGGGTGGACATCCAGAACCTGAATATCCTCTACCGGACGCTCTACAAGATAGACCGTTCTGAAGCAATGGCCGTGGCGGAACCGTACGAGGCCGGATGGTATTGCGCAGGCTACATGACCGGCGGCGTGGTTGCGACAATGGGCGTTGCATCACTCGCACTGGGCGGGAGTTTGCTGACCAATTTCGGAAAGGCGTTGACCGGAGTAGGTGCGCCGAGCGCAGTATGGAATGAAGTAATGGCAATCAAAGCGGCTTATGGGCTTTCCACAACCGCCGCCTTATGCGGCGCCTCGATTTATCAAGGGCTTACATTCAGGGCTGCAGATACCTCCAAAACACCGGTTTGCGAAGTTGCGAACAATTGCTTGGCTGGCGGCTTTGCAGGTGCGACCGAATTATTGATTACCGCAATTCCCGGCGGCGGCGAGGGCTTGAAATTCGGCGCCGCATTCGGGGGAAAATTCCTATTCGAATTGGTGGGTTTTGTCGCCCTGACAACTGCAATCGACGGCGTGACCGCCGGCTATAATTTTGTAACCGGCGATGATACGCCGACCTACACTTCGACACCCGCTATGTACGGCGGCCTGAAGGTCGCAAAGACATTCGGAAGCCGTGCCTACCTGATGGACTATCTCACGAGGTCGGGGATGGGAATCAAGGATGCAAGCACCTTGGCCGGCAGGATAATGGAGGCAAATTCGCCCGTTGCCGGCACTCTGGCTGCGGCGCAGACGCTTGGTTTTGATACGGCTACCGGCACTACAAACCTGGATTGGTACGACCAGCAATTAAACGCAAAGAGGGTGGGGCTCACAAAAGCGGAAATGATGGCGCAATTCGAGAAGGATCTTACACAGAATCCAGAGGCTTTCATGATGAGACAGAACGAACTCACAAAAGCGTACGAGCAAATGGACCCGAAGGGATTTGCCGATGCTGCCAAGAAGAGGGGCAATATAGTGGAGGAAATGAAACTCCTGAGATCCGAAAGGGAGGCGCTGAAGAAGGAGCATACCGCATTGACCGGTAAACGGCCTCCTAGCAAATTGACCGGCGCAGCTGCATTTAGGTATGGTGAAATTGCGCAGGATATTTCCGCTGTGGATCAAACATTGATTTCCTATGCGGATGATTTCTTCACGGAAGAGGAAAAATTGACCCAGAAAGCCATTGACACTCTCAGCAGGAGATTCAAGGGCGTTGGGACGCCGGCAGTTTTATCCTCGAAGGCGAAGGCACTACTGAATGTGGAGGCATTGACGGATCCGGCGGGTGCATATGCGAAACTAGGCCTCACTACGGAGCAGGCAAACAAACTGGTCGGCGAAGTCAAGAGGCAGGAGCAGGCGGCGAAGGGCAGGCTCAGGAGATTCTTCGGCGGCGAATACGGCGAGCTGGAGCGGTTCAGGAAATCACGAAACATAATTTCACTTCTAATCCCATTGCTGTTCCACGTTGATGTGAGGCCTGTGCAGGGCGCGCTGGATTATAGGTTCCCGCACCACCTTGTTTCCTACAATGTCGATGAAGGCAGTGCGCTTTCATGGGACAAGGCATCGATGAGGCGCATCTGCGCAAGGAACCTGGGAGAGGAGGAAGGCTGCCTGAATGCGCTGGATTCGGGCGCAATGTGCGATCCTGCTGACAGCTCGATCTGCATTTACCTGATCAAGGGCAGGCAATACGCGACAGAGCAGGGCTATACGCTAATCACAGGAGTGAACAAGGGAATCGACCCCGAAAAACTCTACAAATCGCTCTTCCTGACAATCGAGGCGCCGGTGACGAAGATGGACATTTCAGCCGATCAAGTGTTTACGCAAGTGGTGGATAAGATAACCGATCTGCCTGCAGCACCATCTGATGAAACGCCCGTGCAGCAGCCGAATGCTGCTGTGGCTGCAAGGAACATGTACGAGCAATTGCGGGACGCGTGCGAAGTCAATGGCTACTGCCCCGGATCCATAACCGGAGAATACCTCGACTCGATCAGCGAGAAGCTCGACGCGCAGCCCGACTGGGCGCTGAACGACATGCTATCCAAGTCGAAGATCACGAAGTAGGGCTGATTGAAAAAGAATTAGTTACGGTTGATAAGCCAGGTCTCCTTGCCGCCCTCGATTTTTCAAAGCCATTTTTGCTAGTTCAGCAGCGACCTGTCTTGCGAATCTGGCCTTTTCTCGCCTTCTTTTTTCACTGATGTTCATCCCTGCTTTGCGGGCGGTCCTTTTAATATCGATAATTTCATCAGGAGAGTAGACTCTTCCATGCCTTGGCGTATTCTCCGGCGTTTCCCTTATAGTATTGCTCTCATCTGCCCTCAAAGTATTTCCTGCAGCCTGAGCCCTTTGGTGCCGTATGGCCTCTTCAACCTGCGGTCTTGGCATGCCCTGGCTTACATAATGGTCGATAGCCGCCCGTTCCTCAGGTGAGAATTGCTCCTCGGCATGCTCAACCGGCATTGCAGCTGGCGGCGCATGCTCCTCGGCTTTTTTCTGCGCAGCAAGCGCATCCATTTCCCGCATCTTCAGCGCCCCGATTGTTTTAATGTAATTTATCGGCTGCATGCGCTCTTTTCTGCTTCCAAAAACCCTAAGCAGCTCCCTTCCGAAATTCGCAGGATTGCGCCTCACCCTGCTTTCGGTTGTCCCAATCCAATTAATCGGATTGAATCCCTGACCCCATCTCTGCGAGCCGTAAACCGAATTCCCCAAATAGGAATAGCCGAACCTGCTGTTCTCGGCGACCTTCAAATCCGCCTGGACTGCGCTCCTGTAGGCATTATGCGGCCCAAACCCCTCGAGGGAATTTATGATTTTATTATAATGGGCTATCATCGGCCTTTGGTGGGCGTTTTCCTCATCCAGCAACGCCAACCTGCCCTCGAAATGGGAAATATCCTTTGCAAGCAATGCGCGCAAATCCTCCTTGACGTGTTCCCACACCTCCTTCTTCGCGAACCGAAATCCCTCCGTATGCGCGATGGCTTCCGAAGCGGTGTGCTCGAATTCGCCCTCCGTTTCGCTGAACCTGCGCAAATCCTCATTGATGATGCGCTTCTGCCGTTCTTGCGTTCCGAACAGGAACCTTTTCGGCCACGACACCCAGCGCCTCACGGTCCTCTGGAACCATCTGGGCTTTTCCGGCGCGAACGCCCTCTCCTCCTCCCTTCTGATGCCTTCATGCCCTTCGGCTCCGTGTGCCATATCGAATACGATGCATTTTTCGCTTTAAAACGCTTTTGCTTGCAGAATATAAATACCCCGAGAACAACTTCGGAATATGGCGTTATCCGCAAATCCCCGGAAGGGTTGGACGGAAATAATTCCAACCACGCGATATTCTCGCTCATAAACCCCAACCGCGCCCTTTTTATTTGAGAATACCCATTCGTAAGTATCATGATTTCCCTCAGCGCTCAGGTGATTGAATGGCTGCATTGAAACTAGTAAGGTGGAATAAAGATGAACAAATCAAATGGGCCAATAGGGTTTATATCGATTTAAAAAAGGGCGGCGGATTGAAAGGCAATGTAAACGAGTTGACTTCTTCTTATGCAAGGAGGGAAATGGCAAAAATGCTGCCTCCTGCATCTGTACTAAATATGAAGCAAAGGAAGCAGGTCTTGGATTTGGTCGTCGAAAAAATTAGGGCCGTGCCCCTGAACGTCACTGACCGGAAAAGGCTAGCTAATAACGTTTTTTCATACCTTGAAAAGAAGGGCGGATTTAAAAGCGGAGTGAGGACGCTGACATCCCCCTATGCCAGGAAGCAAATCGCAAAAGCGCTGCCTGCCGATGTGGGAATTCCCAAGGAGCATGCCGCGCAGGTCGTCGATTTGGTGGTTGATAAAATTAAGGACTTCAAGCGCACGCAAAGGCTGCGGCGCAAAAAAGCTGCGGTTACGCCGACCGAGCAGGTAAAATATGGCCGCACGGCAAGAATCCTTACGGGGAAAGGAGGAAGGATAGTTGTTTCTGCAGGCCCGGTAAGGAGAATTCCAAGAGGGCAATCCGAATCGGGGCCGGCATACGATCCTTATGAGCTCTTTAAGGCAATGGGCCAAGCCAGGGCGGCCTCAAAAGCAGGGATTGGTGTAACCGGAACAAGTAGACAGCAGTTAATCGAGGAGGCGGCTGCAGGCATCAGAGGAGGTCAGAAAGCGGATGCTACGGCTCGGAAAGACGGGGCTCGAGAAAAAGGGCCCGGAAACGCATTAATGGTTACGCCAGATACTGCCCGCAAATTGAATTGGGAGAAGACAAGAAATGTGTCGCCGAGAAAAGGCGGAGTGACTGGAGAAAAAGAAGGTTTGCCTGTTGATGGAAGAAACATGCTGACCTACAATCCCGCGGCAACGGCCGAATGGGAAAAGGAGCAGGCAAGGATTAATCGGTTGAGAACCGGAGTGGAACGGGGGCGTCCCACAGATACCGTACCCCAACCCCCGATCGGGCAGATTAGCAGGAAGAAGGCCCAGCAGGAAACCGTGCCTGCGCCGGTTCCGGGATATGCGCACGAAAAAATAATCAGCAGCATAATGAAACGCTATGATAGGGGCCTGAGCGAGTACTCATGGAGGACGAGGTACGACCAGCCGACGCTTGAAGTGCTCAAGGAAATCGCGGTTTCCTCATTCCTGCATGGAGCGAACAGGGGATTGGAGCACGAGAACCAAAGGCTCAACATCTCGAGGCCCACGGAGTCAATCTGGTTCAACGAGCGCTATGATGAAACTCCCAAAGCATTGCGCGATCTGATCGACACCGTGCACAATACGCGGGAACTCTACAATCTGAATGACCGCACCCTCAACCGCGAATGGGTTGAGAAGCTCGCAAAGCGGAGCTGGGAAATCGGGCAGCAGCGTGCCCTGGGCGCGAAGGAAATGGACAATATGGACTTCCGGTCCGACGAAATGTACATGGATAGGAATCCGGAAAGGAAGGGGCAGCGAAGGAGGGAAGAGCGGGGATGATGGGGGTTTCCGTTCCAATAGTTTTTTCTCATTTTTTTCTTTTAATTCCGATAGTGGCAAGCATGAAAAAATTTCTGAAAGCAATAGTGCACGGAGATGTGCAAGGCGTGGGCTTCAGGTACACGGTCAGCACGATTGCGAGGAGGTTTGCAGTAACCGGTTTAGTTCGGAACTTGGCGGATGGGACAGTTGAAGTGCAGGCTGAAGGCGAGGATGACGAACTCAAAAAATTCCTAAAAGCACTGGAAGTGAAGGATGGCTATATCCGGGTTGGCAAAATTTTTGCGGAATGGAAAAAAGCGGAGGGGAAATTTTCAGGTTTCCAAATTGTCCGAAGCTCGGGCTGGTAAGCGGCGTGGGGCTAGGATTTTAAACCCCTTCTGACTTCTTATTTGCGAGTGGAATCATGGCAGCAAAGAAAAACGCGAACCCGGGCTTCAATCTGTTCCTGATACTCGTCGTTATTGCCCTATTCATCGTATCGCTCTATTTCATCTACTCCTCCAGGAACCAGCCGGAGGTTAAGCCGGTAGTAATATTTGGCAAAAGCCAAACGCAGCAAAAAGCGGATCTGATGGCCGCATTGAAGGCAAAATACGATTCCAAAACAATAGAGTACTACGACCAGGATTACGGCTTCAAGGTGAGGTACCCGATCGGTTATGATGCGGTAAAGGAGCCCTTCCCCGGCTTCACGGTCCGTTTTGTCACCTATTACCCGCCGTTCAGTGTCGAGATTTATGATGTGCGCGTTGTCAATGACACCGAATTGTCCGAAAATGTGATCTACTCGGAAATGAAGAAAGTGGATGTTGCTGTCAGCAAGGAAACGATCAACGGAAGGATGGCGTATTTGAGCAACACGCAAGATATCAATCCTGCAAACGAGAACCAGACGATTTATCTGAAGCAGGCGTTCTACGACTGCAAAACAACTGCGGGCAAACCTTATTGGATTTCGTTCACTGCTGCATTGACCGAGGAACTATCCCCGGATCTCGAGCTCGCCGAATATATGATCAGGACGCTCGAATGCTAGGGAGGTTAAACAGCATATTTATATTCAATTTTTTTTTATTTGCAAAATCGTTTGAGGGGTGGGCAATATGGGCATTATAAGTGAGTTCCAGGAGTTTCTTAAGAAATACCAGGTATTGGGTTTGGCGGTAGCATTCATCATAGGCGCTGCTGCTGGCAAGCTGGTGACCGCGTTGGTGAACGATTTCGTTATGCCGATAATAGCCATGCTCACGCCCGGCGGAGACTGGAAGAGCTGGGAAATCGTGCTTAGCAGGGCAGCGGACGGGACCGTGGCGAACTCCATAAAATACGGAGATTTCCTCGGTGCGCTCATCGACTTCCTTATTGTTGCCCTTGTAATATTCCTGATTGTCAAGATGATCATGAAGGAGGATGCGACTGCAAAAAGGTAAGAGCAGCAAATACTTGAAAGGATGGCCATATGAAGTACACCCAAATTTCGGCATTAGTGGCAATCATATTGCTATTCGGATGCACGCAACAACCGCCAATCCCGATGAATATCCAATACAAAGAATTATGCATTTCAACAGGCGGCAATTTTTCTCCATGCATGCCTTGCCCTTCAGGTGCAATGTGTGGGGTATGCGCACCTTACGATGGCTGCTCTTGCGGGCCTGGAAAGATTTGGGATAATTCCATCGGATGCCTAATTCCCTCACCGTCCCCGACAGTGGTGCCTTCGCCGATCCCTACGGCCACTCCCTTGCCTAATTATGACAATTTCGCAAAATGCCTAACATCCAAAGGCGCGAAAATGTACGGCGCATACTGGTGTTCCCACTGCCAGAACCAGAAAGCAGAATTCGGCGGCTCAGTCAAATACATCACTTACATTGAATGCGATCCCGCAGGGGAAAATCCGCAGCCCGAATTATGCCAGGCAGCCGGAATATCCGGATATCCGACTTGGATAATAAACGGAAACAAGTATCCGGGCGAACAGTCGTTGCAAAAATTGGCGTCCCTCACTAATTGCGCATTGGACGGCTAATTTCACAGAGCTGCCTCGCTATCGCTCATTGTGCGGTCGATTTCGTTTAAAAACTACTTGCAGCACGTGCTGCGCAGTTAAGTTAATATCCCGCCCCTGCCTAAGGGTTAATGCGCATTTGCAGCGTTCTGCAGGGGCGCACAGGTGAGCGCATGAAAGGAAAAGAGGGCGGCTGCGGCGAGCATTGGTATCTTGACGGCATAATGATGCTGATCGGCCTTGGATACCTTGTTGGGATGGACGGCTGGAGGCTTTTCCCGGGCTTCTCGATGTCCGCGTACCTTCCTGCTTGGGGGGTGCTATTCATCTTCCTGGGCCTGAAGATGTACATGATGAAGCATGGTTGATTGATTCAGGTTGTTGACCTACTAAGAATTCTGACCTTCGATGGTCTAGGCTATTTACGGTTTGAATTAAGGGCTGGTTATAATTAGGTTATAAAAAAAATAGAATTAGAACTAAGGAAAATAAAACAAAAAAAGAGGAAAAATCAGCCGAACAAAGACGCCAAACCAGCAGCGGCCTCCTCGACACCTTCAGGAGGGATATCCCTCCTACGCGTGTCGCCCCTACCTCCCTTAATTTGTTCTGCGAATTAATGAGCGACATTTCCCTACTCGTGTTACGTAGAGCTCAGCTCTACTAACATACGAAGACCTATGTCTTCGGTATGTCGCCTCTACCCCTTTGTTACTCTAGTGATTGAAAAAAATAGAATTAGCTTTAAGAAAAAATAAATAAAACAAAAAAGAGGAAAAAATTAACCGAACAAGCTCGCCAATCCGGCAGCAGCCTCCTCCTCCCTCTTCTCCTCGTTCACTTCCTCCTTCTTCTCAGCGGGCTTTGCGGCACCACTTGCGGCAGCAGGAGCGGCAACAACAGCGGCCTGCTTGATCGCATCCTCGATGTCCACTCCCTCGAGTGAGGAAACGAGCGACTTCACCTTTGCGGCATCCGCCTGCATCCCCGCGGCACTAAGGGTCTTCTTCACGTTGTCTTCGTTTATTGGT
>JAZDKC010000039.1:0-12721 GCA_043803465.1 Microcaldota archaeon | reverse complement strand
TCCCAGAATCGCCGCCCCAATCGCAGTGCAGTATTTCGCGTTCTCTGGAAATATTGCACGGCCGCCAAACAGTTTCACAGCGGCATCGATCCTTGCCCTAATAGTTGCATTTTCATCTATCACTCTTCCGGTGAAAATGATTTCCTCGCAGCCTTTCCCCTTTATAGCAAGCACGCCCATCACTCCTAAAATCTCCCCAACCATTTTCAGCAAGCTCGCCGCCACATCCTCGTTTTTTATTTTCGGGGCGTTCATCGCCTTTCCGAAATTGCTCGCTGTTGTTTCAGGTGGCAATTTCCCCATTTTCCTTCTGACCAGGTCGAAAACGGTCAAATCCAGCCCATGATTCCCGTTTTTTGCGATTTTTTCCAGTTCGGTTACTTCCGCATTAAGCAAAAGCCTTGCAAGCCCCTCAAGCGTGCCGCCGCCAATTCCGGTCCCTGCAATATGCTCTGATTTTTTCCCATCCACAAAAACAAACGGCGTGCCCGTTCCTACATTCACAACTACGAATTTTTCCTTTCCAGTCAGGAACTTTGCGCCCTCCGCTATTGCGCCGATTTCCCCGACTTCCACAATTCTTTGCCTCTTTTCAAGTTCCCTCAGCTTCGGGTTCTTTTTCGCTACTGCTGCAATCCCCGCATTTCCGGACTTCGCGCCAGTGATTGAAATGGGGGCTGCCTTCCGTTTCCCCTTCCCCCGGCCATCATTCTCGCCGGCCAGGATGTTTTCCAGCACCGCAAAGGAATAGTGCTTTTGTGGGATCGAATAGGCGCGTTTTAGCCTATTGCCCTCAATCACTGCAATGTCAACGAAAGACGCGCCGAAATCTATGCCTATCATCCCTTTCCACCGATATGCTTTTGAAGCAAAAATATTTTAACCCGAAGAGCGTTGAGTATTCCATGAAAAAGGCAGCCAAGAAAACAAAGCCGAAGGTCGATTTGCGTCCCATCGAGGAGAAGAAAATCTCCCCCAGCCAGCTTGAGGCCATAAAAAAGCTCAAGAAGGCGAAATGAACCAAAGCTTATTTTAACATCATGCTTGCAAACGCTGCAATTGAAATCAACACCCCCGCAGTTCCCTCGCCTGCAATTACCCCCGCAGAAATTAGCCTCCCCTTCTCGGTTCTTTTCGTCCTGTCGAAGAAGTACCTGATAATGCCGCCGATAAACAGCGGGAAAGAGAGCTCTATTGGCACGTACATGCCGATCCCGAACGCAATCGTTGCCATTCCGAATTCGGGCCTGAGCCGCAAAACCACTGCAGTTAGGACCGCCCCAACCGCCATGCCGAATTTGAGCATCTCGGATATCCCGGAATAGCTGACGAGCTCTTTTAGCGCCATTGCCTGTGGCGCCGGGAATTCGATGGTGCCAATCCCATTTGTTGCCTGCAAGGACGCCAGCACACCGCCTATGACCGCGGCCGCTGCAACCATTCCGAATATTTGTGCGATGATTTGATGTTCGATTTTGGTTCCAAGCAAATACCCTGTTTTCAGATCCTGCATCATATCGCCCGCAATCCCCGCTGCGATTGTGACTACTGCCGCAACCAAAATCAGCGGAAGCGCGCCCGAACCCAAGAATATTTTTGCAATGATCATCACAAGCATCGCGAATATTTCCATCGGATCAACGTTCATCTCGCCAGTTGAACGCGCGGCTATATATGCGATTGCGAATGCACCAACAATTGCCAGCACTGTCAGTGCAATATCGAACTGGAGCAGCATTGCAAGCACGCCTGCGCAAACAATGAGCGTGATGCCCGCAATCCTTCCCGCCTTGGCCTTATTCCAATCATCCGCCATCCTGCTTGCTGCAGGGACGCCCTTCACCAGGAAATAGATTATGGCGCTTCCAAGCACGATCCCAACTCCCAACGGCCGTGCTATTTCGGCAATTACCGCAGCCTTGGTGCCATAGATGAAATTCCATAGCGCATATGGCATTAGCATGAAGTATGTGAATATCGCG
This sequence comes from Microcaldota archaeon, assembly GCA_043803465.1. Lineage (GTDB taxonomy): Archaea > Micrarchaeota > Micrarchaeia > Norongarragalinales > SBBD01 > JACRGC01. The sequence goes on along the minus strand of JAZDKC010000039.1, from coordinate 10,739 downwards.
CCCAGGAACCAGGCAGCGGTGAATCTCAGTCCGATCAGGTATCCGCCTGCGAGCGGAATCAGGGAAACGGAAGCGCCAAGGGAATAAACCTTGCTTGCAGCAATCTGCAGGCTTTCCAGATTTATCACGCCCGGGATCACTCTTAGCCAATCGCGTGCAATTGAAACTGTTGCGCCCAAGCCCAATGCATACAGCAAGGAGTGTGCCTTCTTGCCGCTCTTATCGCCCGTTTCAATCAATGCGGCTGCAGCAGCGCCATCCGCGCATGGCAATTGCTCCCTTTCAATCAGCTGCTTCCGGAGCGGATACGAAAAAATTATCCCCAAAATCCCGCCAACCAACGAAATGATCAGGATTTCCAGATATGATATCCGAATGCCTAGCATGTAAGCGGCTGGGATTGTGAAAATTATTCCGCCAGCAAGCAATCCGCCGGAGCTTCCGGCAGTTTGCATGATGTTGATTTCGTTCCTGTCCGATTTTCCCAGGATTGTAAGGACTATGAGCGAGATTAGGGATGTGGTGACTATCGGCCAATAAACTCCGCCGATCTTCAGGCCCGCGTATGCGCTGTATGCGGCTACGAATATTGAAAGGGCCGTGCCCAAAGCAAGCGCCCTTGTTGATAACGGAGATTTAGCCATTGTACTGCCTATTCGCCTTTCAGATTTCACGAAATTGAAATTTTACATTTTTATTCCTTTCCTTTGCGGCTGCAATACGTCATTTGCAGAATTTCCGGATTCATTTCAACTGCATTTTTCCGTCTGAAACCAAAGTATTATATATTTTCGCCGAGTTTACCCTTTGGTAGTTATGCAGTTGGGCATCATGCATTCTGATTTGGCGCTGAAGGCCATTCGCACTACTACCTTGCGTTTCCCCCCGTTCTCCGTTAATTACTGAGAAAGGAGGATGACGCGCCTTGCGGCTGATTGGGCGTTGACTCATAAAATAAATTAACAGCTAGCCGTTTCCATGCGTGTTCGTTTTTCTTCCAAGGCAAAACCAGTTCAAATGATGGTTTTGGACTGCGTTTAGGGAAAAAAGGCTTTCCCAAATCGTGGTTTCTTTCCCAAGGCTTTCTTTTGAGAAAAGAAAGGCTTGCTCAATTCGAGGTGATGTGAAAAAAATGCCGGGTGCGGGAGCTTAGAACCGAAAAGGAGGCAATCCTGTTGTTATTTTGCTCCCCTCCCCCCGCAAATCCATGGGGCTGGACTTTTTTTCATTTTTTTTGGGTGTTTGTTCAGTGTAAACAAGAGGTGATTCGGAGTGATATCTGCGAGCATAAACCGTGTGCTGGGCCTTTCGGGCCTGGAGAAGGGCGGAAAGGGGGAAGAGCGCCACTTTAGCTCCCGCCATGAACGGCTTCGCAGCATCTCGAGAAGGCGGAGAGTGTTAAGAATACAGATGAACAGAGAACTGAAGTTGTAGGAAAAATAAATTGAGAACTTAAGTGATGTGGGCTGACCACTAAACAACCGTAACGAATCTCAAGCTCGGCGTTATTGTTAAGTGGTTCGAGAGAAAAGGCGGTTAACCCAAGGAGGCAAATCGAATCAGGAATTACCACGCCTTTTCAATCTCTTACCATTCATGTTCAATTCGAGTGCAACCTACATTTAGGCATCCCGAATATTTAAATCTTGCTTTTAAAAAGTGCCGATATATATCGCCAGCTTCAGCCGGAGGCCTGCGTTTTCTGTGCCGCCTCAAGCTTCTTGCGCAGCACGCCAAACCGCTCGCTCAGCTTTGCCTCCTGCTTAAGCAGCCCGCTTTTCCGCAGTTCAAGCGACTCTTTCTCATCCGCGAGCTCCTTTTTTAATGCAGCCGGCGCCTTTGGGATGAAAACGCTTCCAACCAGCTTGTAACAGGTCGCCTTTTCCTGGGTTTTCAAAAGCTCTTCGGATGCCCTCTCAATTTCCTGCAGCTGCACCTGGATCTGCTGTTTTTGCATGGAGACAAGCTGCATCTGCTGCTGCATATTCTGGAATTCGATGATCTCATTCCTCAATTCCTCTTCCGCCATAAAACCCACCTCGGATTGAAAAAAGTTCACTTGCGGAGCCTTGGCCTATTCGCACTAAGCTTCCCGTATTGCAATTCGGTTTCCTTAAGCGTCTGCCCGTCCACCAACCCCTGCTCGCGCAAGGTTTTCAGGGAGAAATTTATTGTTGGATGCTTATAAACCCATTCCAAGCTTGCGATCGCCTCCCTTTCCGTGTAGGCATGGGTGCTTTTGCTGCAGTTCCTCGCGTAGGCAATCATCATCTGCTCCGCTTCCTCCTTTGAAAAGCCGTCCTTGAGGCACGCGATTGCAAGGCTCATCGAGCCATAGTACCTCTTCCCCTCGGGCAAACCCTGCAATATTTTTTGCATGGCCGGCAGGCTAATGTACTTGCCTTTGAACGCACCTGAAAATTTCCCCTCCATGCTCGCGCTTTTTTCAACATCTTGCCGCAGTGCTTCCGCATACTTCCTTATATTTTCCGGCAGTGATTTTGGGCTGAATGCGATGTCCGCAATTTTTATCTGCATTGCGCGCCTCAGAAGCTGCATGAACCTTCCATTTTCAAAATAAACCCTGCCATTTTCCACATTCTCGTTTGCCAGGTCCCCCCCGTATTTCAAATAATCAAGCGTTGAGATGTCCCAAATCCCGCCACGCATCTCCAAGGAGGGAAAGAATTCGCCGGCCAGCAGTTCGACGATTTCAGGCTCCTCGGTTTTAAGCAATGAAAGCGCATTCTTTGCCTCATAGCTCGCAAACTTCGCATTCGCTGCATGATTATTCAGTGCGCCAAGCAGGATCCTTGCAAGCACATACCTTACAATTCCCTTCATATGCTCCTTTGAGCGGGCGCTTTCGAGGCCATTTAGCGCCTGCATCAGCCGTTCCTTCCCATTTTCGAGCTCCTTTTCGCTTATGGCCGTGATGTTTGCCCTTGCAAGGTACTCCTTCGCCTTCTCGCTGAAGGGGTATTTTGCAGCAAACTCCTCCTTGCCTCCGATGTTTTCCATTTGCATCCACTTCCAATACAACAAATTGCATTAATTTTTCTTGGCTTTCCTCTTCTTTTCCGCCATCCTGCCGAGTTCCATCTCATACAGCTGCGGCTTTAGGTGCTCTTCCATATACTTGACGAATGCCTCTTTCGTGTCCAAATTCCTCACCTTTTGGCCCGATAGCCTAGTGCCCTCTATGTCGTTTTTGAGCATCTGCTGCAGCTTCGGGTATTGCCTGAACGTTTTTACATTGAAAATATTCAGCAATGCGCGGCTTTCTGTGCGCTTGAATGTGGAAAGCGCCTGCTTCGCCTGCAGAAGGTTGTTTGTGCGTATTGCATCCTGGATCCTTTCCTTTGTTTCCAGCCTCTCCGTTTGCAATTGCCGGAATAATTTTGCATGCTGGTTGAATTCCTTGCTTAAATCTGCAATTTCCCTGCTTTCTGAGCCTTCTGCTTCAGTTCCCAGCTCCTCCTCAAGCTGCTCGTATTGCTCGATCAGGCTGTAGAAAGATTTGCTTAGGTACATCGTGGCAATCACTGTGTACGCTGCAGGAATTAGCAGGAACACGAATTCTTCCGGGAAATGACTATACAGGTATGCGGTCGTGCCCACTCCCAATAATACCAGTATGGCGCCCGTAAATATTTCGCCTATTTCCTTTTCTATGAGTGCGATGTTCTTATCCTTGGTTGGGAATGCATTCCGAAGGAAGAAATTCGCCACCCTCCTTGTCAGGAATTTCAGCTCGTTGATGGATTTGTATATGGGCCAGATCACCAGCGGGAGAATGAGCAGGCTGGCCGACAATTTCGAGGGAAGGAACGGCGCGAACGGCACGTCTAGTTGGATATTCGCCAAATAGCTCAAGTATACTATTGAGATCGCGATAACCAGGTTTTTGAACAGATTCCCCATTGATATGGCATATTCGCTTTGCAGCCCCACATCCCTGCTGAATTTTTCAAGCGCGCCCATTTCCCTTTGCAGCAAGCTCATCTTGCGCAGCTGCGATGGGTATATGCGTTCAAAGAATGCGAATATGCGCTCCCTTAGGGAATAGAATATCGGCATGGATGTTGTTGTTGCTATGGTGAGAAGGAACGCAAGTGAGATTATATCGCCCCCATGCACAAGCTTCAAAGGCCCCAGGGATGCGGCAATTATCAATGCAAACTCCCCGACACTTCCCATGAGCAGGCCCCCCGTCACTGCAGAGCGCAATTCCATTCCCAATGCGGTGCCGAATATCACCTCGGAAAGCAGCTTCGCGAGGGCGTATCCAAATACGAGCACGAGAAGCATCAGGTATATTATGGGATTTGTCGGGAATGTCGCAGTGGCGCCGAAGCTTACGAAGAAAAACAGCACAAAAAATTCCCGAAACATCCCCAGCTTGTTCTTGATCCTGTCCCCATATGCGCTTTCTGAAAGCGCAAACCCCGCGAAATATGCGCCCAGTGCGGGCGTAAGCCCGAGGTAGGTGCTCCCGAAAAAAGCTACCGTAATGAATATTCCAATTGCATACAGCCACATCTGGTCTTCGTACCCCAAACTGTCCAGAAGATTGAGGACGTGCTTCGAAATTTTGCTAACCAGGAAAAACATCGCGATTACGAAGAACACTGCATTGACCACTAGGAGGTTCAGGGATTTCTGCTCGACAAGGCTCGTAACGAATACCAGGATCAGGATTGCCAGGAAATCCTCCAGGATCAATATCGAAATCACGATTCTCGATTCGGTTGTTTCGAGCAGGCCCTTTTCAATAATAAACCTCGAAGTGATGACCGTTGAGGTCGCAGTGAGCATCGCACCGACTACGAGCGCCTCCAAATCCGAAAAGCCGAAATATTTCGATACCAAATAGCCAACTACGAATGCGAACAGCATCTCGACTGTGGCCATGATGGTTGCAATCGCGCCGGTTTCCTTGAATCTTTTGATGTTGAGCTCCAGCCCCAAATAGAACAGGAGCATCATCACCCCCAGCTCCCCGAAGATCGTTGCAATGCCTATGCCCGCGCCTTCCGAAGTGAGGTAGTTAAAGCCAATTGGCCCCAGGGCCATTCCGCCGATTATGTAGCCCAAAGCGGATGAAAAACCAAGCTTAGCCATCAGCGTCCCAAGCGCAAATGAAACAAGCACTATCACTCCTATCTGGATGATTGGAATATTATCCACTGACACCATGGGAGCATTAATTGAAGGCGGAATATAAATGTTGTTTTAGTGGGGCTGGGAACGCACCCGGCACCATCCGATTAAAACCCTCCCGCATTACTCTTCTCATGCTTTCCGAGAGCGTTTCCAAAATAAAGGGTGAAATCCGGGCCGCATGCAAAAAGGCAAACCGGCAAGCGGGCACTGTTCGGCTGATTGCAGTTTCCAAAAACCAGCAGATTGCATCCATTATTGCCGCCCACAATTCCGGAATTTCCGATTTCGGGGAGAACCGCGTGCAGGAGGCGAAGGAAAAAATCAGGGCGCTTGCAAACGAAAAAATCACATGGCATTTCGTGGGAAGGCTCCAAAATAACAAGGCGAGGAAAGCGGCCCAGCTGTTCGAGCTGATCCATTCTATAGGCTCGTTCGAAATGGCGGAAACGATAAACCAGGAAGCTGCCAAAATTCAAAAAAAACAGAAAATTTTATTGCAGGTCAATATTTCGGGTGAAAAGACGAAATCGGGATTTTCGGAAAGCGAGTTGCTGCAAATTTTTCCCCAATTGCTCCGGCTTCCCCACGTTTCAATCCGGGGCCTGATGACGATCGCCCCCATCACGGAAAATCCGGAAAATTCCCGCGAAATTTTCAGGAAGTTGAGCCTCCTAAGGGGCAAATTGGAGCAAATTCATTCCGTTTCCCTTCCAGAGCTCTCAATGGGCATGTCTCAGGACTACCGAGTTGCAGTGGAGGAGGGCGCAACTATGGTGAGGGTCGGGGCTGCGTTGTTTGGCGGGCGAAAGTAGTGCTGGAAATTCAAATATCCTTATATTCCGGCCGGTCGTTCCTTTTTTATGGCTTTGGAGAACCTGCAGCTGGTGGGGTTTTTAGTGATACTTTCAGGCTTCCTAATCCTGTTCGCTTCAATATACCTGCATAACAGGAAATCAAACACCGAAAAAGGCGGATTCGCATCAATCGGGCCGTTCCCTATCGCATTCGGCTCCATGAAAGGCCCGGAAGCATTCAAGGTGGTGCAGGTAATCTGCATCCTGCTGGTTTTCATCTACGCGATCTGGCTTTTCTTCATGAACAAATAGCGCTTTTTTCAGATCGACGCAAGCCTTTAAAACTGCAAAACCAATTAACTATTCCTGATTCTATGGTTGACTTGACAACAACACTTTGCGGGCACAAACTCCCAAATCCCACTGTTCTTGCCTCCGGCTTTTTAGGGCTGGACTGGGCGAGCATGGACCGTGTTGCAAAATCCGGCGCTGCTGCAGTAACAACAAAGAGCTGCAATTTAGCAGGCAGGGAGGGCCACAACAACCCCGCTGTTCTGGCAAATGAGACCTTCATGCTCAATGCGATCGGGCTGGCGAATGCGGGAGTGGAAAATGAAATTGAGGAAATCAAGGAGTTGAGGAAAAAAACCTCCGCAATAGTGATCGGCTCGGTTTTTGAAAACTCCGCAGAAAGTTTTGGGGAGGTTGTAAAGCGCATTTCCGAAGGCAAACCGCATATTATTGAACTCGACCTTAGTTGCCCCCATTTGGGGGGTTCTGGATTCGAAAAGTACAAGGATTTTGCAGCGGATGCAAGCATGATTTCCGAAGTGGTTAAGGCCGCAAAGAAAAACACCAAACTTCCCATATTTGCAAAATTATCCCCGAATGTGCCCAATATTGCTATTCTCGCCAAAGCAGCTGAAGACGCAGGCGCTGACGGGATAACCGCCATAAACACCGCAGGGGGCATGCTCATCTCGGCAGAATTCAAGCGCCCGATCCTTGCAAACAAATTCGGCGGCGTTTCCGGACCTGCAATCAAGCCCATTGCGCTGAAGTGTGTCTACCAGATCTATGAAGCAGTTAAAATCCCCATAATCGGCACCGGCGGGGTCACAAACGGGAAGGATGCAATAGAGATGCTCATGGCCGGCGCAACTGCTGTGGGAATCGGGACTGCGACTTATTACCGCGGAATTACTGCATTCGAGGAAATCTGCAAAGAAATGGAATCATGGATGAAAGAAAACAACTTCAATTCAGTCAAGGAGCTCATAGGTGCTGCGCATGGATAAATCTGTCACAGCAAATTACTCATTTCCGATCAAAATCCCGCAGCCATTCACCATCTCAAAAATAGAAACGGAAAACTACCGCGTCAAAACCTTCACTTTCAAGGAAAGCCTCCCCGCCCTTCCGGGCCAATTCGTGATGGTGTGGCTTCCCGGAGTTGATGAGAAGCCCCTGGGCGTCAGTTCGGAAAGGCCGCTCTCCATCTCATTTGCAAACGTGGGCAGGTTCTCGGATGCGCTCTCGAAATTGGAAGCCGGCGATAAGGTCGGCATTTCGGGTCCATTCGGCGCGCACTTCGAATTGAGGGGAAAAAGCATTTTGCTTGTAGCCGGAGGCTATGGCGTCGTGCCCCTCCATTTTCTTGCGCAGGAGGCAAGGAAGGAAAAAATTAAAACAACGGCGATAATCGGAGCCAAAACAGCAAAAGATGTTTTATTTGAGAATAAACTAGCCCATGCCGGCAGCTCGGTTTCCATTTCCACTGACGACGGAAGTAAAGGATTCAAAGGAAATGCAGTCCAGCTTGCAGAGCAACTCATTTCCAAAAATAAATTCGATGCCATTTACTCCTGCGGCCCGGAGAAAATGATGTTCCACCTGGCGAAATTGGCGGAAAGGCACAAGATTCCCTGCTATGTTTCCGCCGATAGGTACATGAAATGCGCGGTAGGAGTATGCGGCGCGTGCACCATCGGAGGCTACATGAGCTGCCGCGACGGCCCGGTTATGGATTCAAGGCTTCTTGAGAAAACGGAGGACTGGGGCAATTTTCATCGCGACAAATCCGGGAAGAAGGTCAAGTTGTAAGTTAGTGGGTCAGATGATAATCAAGAACGGCACCATCGTAAACTCTGCAGGAGTAAGGAAAGCGGATGTTTACTGCGAGCTCGGCAGGATCCGGCGGATCAAACCGCACATCCCGATCCGGGGGAAGGAGGAAGTGATTGATGCAACCGGCTGCTTCGTTCTGCCAGGAATGATCGATGCGCACGTGCATCTGAGGGATTTTCGGGAAGTGATGAAGGAGGATTTTTTCACCGGCACTTCCGCCGCGCTTGCTGGAGGTGTCACTTCGATAATTGACATGCCCAACAATTCGCTCGCCACCATTTCCCTGCAGGCCCTTGAGGCGAAAAAACTGGTCGCAAGCAGGAAAGCGCTCTGCAATTACGGTTTCCATTTCGGTGCGACCAATACGAATTTCGAGGACGCAATGGATGCGGCAAAGGATTCATCGGTTGCGGGCCTGAAGATCTATATGGGCTCCTCGACCGGTTCCCTCCTGGTTGATGATTACGGCGCGTTTTACAAGCATCTGCAGCAATTCAAGAAGCCCATCGTCCTGCATGCCGAGGACGAGCATGCGATAAGGCATTTTTCACATGAGCATGAGGCGAAGGATGCAACCTCGCACAATAAGATCAGGAATGAAACAGTTGCCGAGCTTGCGGTTTCTCGCGCGATTTCAACTGCTGGGAAAACCAATGCAAAAATCCACATCGCTCACATCTCAACAAAAAAGGAAGTGGAGCTGATTTCGAAGGCCAAGCGGGCGAAAATGCACATCACCTGCGAAGTCACGCCCCATCACCTGCTTCTGGATGAAACTTTGACGAAAAAAATGGGCAACTTTGCAAAAGTTAACCCGCCTCTTAGGGGCAAAAAAGAAATCGCGTATTTATGGTCCGCATTGAAATCCGGAAAAATCGACATTATCGCGACGGACCACGCGCCCCATCTGAAGGAGGACAAGGAAAAGCCGTATATTGACGCGCCTTCCGGCATGCCCGAATTGGATACGGCGCTATTGCTGATGCTTGATGCCGTGGTTAAGAAAAAGCTCCTCCTCACGCAGCTCGTTCAGCTCTATTCGTCCATGCCCGCAAAAATTTTCAACATCAGGAACAAAGGGGAACTTGCCGTAGGGAATGATGCGGACCTCGTAATCGTAAATCTGAAGGAAAAAACCAAAATTACCGCCGAGAAGCTGTTCACGAAGTGCAAATGGTCCCCGTATGAGGGGCTGGGTGTGAATGCGAGCATCAGGAAGACGATTTTAGGAGGCAAAATCGCGTTTGATGGAGAAAGTATAATCGCGAGGATCGGCGAGGGAAAACAGCTCAAATTCGGTTGAGATACTTTTAATAACTTTTAATGCCCATCCTTTCTGTTATTTTCTTAGGGGCAATGGTGGTTCAAATGGAGTTCTCATTCAAGGATGCTAAGTTCTTCAAGCAGTGCATTGATGCTGTGGCGAATCTGATAGACGAGGGCAGTTTCGAGATTACCAAGGAGGGCATCCATCTGCGCTCCCTCGACCCTTCGCAAATCGCAATGGTCGATTTTCTGCTCCCAAAAGGGCATGCGTTCGCTTCTTATGATGTCGAAGAGCCCAGGACCCTTTCCGTAAATCTGCAGGATCTTTCAAAAATCGTTGCAAGGAGCAAGGGCGGGGAGAAATTAATTATCGGTTTTGATGAGAAGGAAGGGAACCGGCTGCAGATTGAATTCTCGGGGGATGCAAAAAGGGCGTTCAAGCTGCCGCTGCTCGATTTGCGGGAAACAGTAATGCCCAAGGAGCCAAAAGTGCAATTGGAGACTAAAGTAAAAATCAAGGCATCGCAGTTCAAGGAAATGCTAAAAGATGTGTTGCTGGTTTCATCCCACCTGCAGATGGAGGCAAAGGACAAGGCATTCTTCATTGAGGCGCACGGCGATTCCGGCGATTTGCGTACAGAGCATCAAGCCGGAACCGAAGTGCATGCTTCTGCAGATACGAAGGCAATGTATCCTGCAGAATATCTGGAGAAGATGACCCGCTCAGCTGTTGACACGGAGCACGTGCTCCTTGAGTTCGGCAACAACAAGCCTGTCCGGCTCAGCTACAAGATCTCTGATGCGGAGTTCGTGTTCTTCCTTGCGCCAAGAGTGGAGACCACTTAAGGCCGAGCGAATAGAATTAGTCTTCTGATTTAGCCTACGCTCTGAGAAAAAAGATTAGATTAGGGGGTGTAAGAGAGCAGCGGTATTCGGTTCTCCCTCTCGTCAGAGAAGTACGCGCCAAATCGCAGGAGGTCTTAACTTCCGAGTTCGAGATGAGATCGGGTGTGCCACCTCCCCTATGACCGCTGACCTCATTTTTGTGCAGATTAGGGTATATATACTTTACGATTAGCCTACAATTCCACCCTCTCCCCCAGCTCCGGCATCCGTGTCTCCAGGCCCTCGTTTTTCAGCGAATTGTTCAGGGCGTTCATCTCGTCCATGTCGCCGTGCACAAGGAAAGTCTTCTTGGCATTCGCCTTCTTTGCATACTCGATCAATTCATCCCTTCCGGAATGCGCGCTGAAATCGTACTTCCGGACTTCGCCCCGGAACTGCACCGTTTTTCCGTTAATTCTAAGCATGTACTTCTCCAAAAGCAGCCTCCCATTGGTTCCCGCGCCCTGGTAGCCTGTCAGGAATATTTTCGTTTTCACGTCG
>JAZDKC010000038.1:0-7928 GCA_043803465.1 Microcaldota archaeon | reverse complement strand
TTTTCCGAATATCCCCTCATTTCAACTGCTTTTTCAAGCGCTTGCCTGAAGGAGCTGTATATGAACTCCGGATCCTCGATTGCCTTCCTCCCGATTGATTCCGTAATTTCAAGGAACTCTTTTTCAGGATACAGGTAATCCTCCAGCCCGTTTTCCCAGGATGTTGCCACTGCAGTGATTGCTGAAGGAAAATGCTTCGGGAATTCATTGAATACTCCTCGCAGAACTAGCACCATCGCCCTTGCCGAATACGGCCTGTGCGTCCACACCCTGAGCCATCTCATATGTAGTTTTCACTCCCTTCTGCTTTTAAAATTCAAGGCCACATCGGAATTCCGTCGGAAGGCATGTCATTACCGAATACTGCGCCAATAATGATTAATCCGAACATTATTCCCAGAAAGTCCATTCCAACCACCCGCTCTTGTACGTTACCGTATTGATAGAACGGTGCGTTTTAATTAAAATTTAGCCGCTATACCGCGGGTTTAAGGGAAAAAGAAGCGGTTTCAGAATTGATGGGGCGGATCCAATTAGTCCATTTGCCGCAAAAACCGCCTTTTCCGGAAAGGCAAAGCTAATAAATTTGGGAATGCAAAAAATTCAAAGGGAATCGGTATGAACCTCTTTTTACCCGCCAAGTTGAAGATCCGGCTTACGAGAAAAATCGTCGTGCCCGCTGCGCTAGCAGGCTTCATCACAATATCCGCCGGCTTGTTCTCCCTGCTTCACAAAAACCCTCGAGATATTGTCGTGGTAGGCCCAAGGGAGGCATGCCTAAGCTGTCATCAAAATAGTGATGAGTTTGGAAAATCCTTCAGTGATAGCTTAAAAAAAATGCGGCAAAGAGTAGAGCGCTTTACTGGTAAGCGTTATTCTAAGTATGTGTATTATATTGATTCTTCCAAGTATGTTTATTTTATTGATTCAGACCTCGGGAAAAAGATCGGCCCCCGCGGTGCGCTTACGGACGTAACAACTGGGGCCACTTATTTTGGTCATGACGCACTTGAAAATCCCTTAAGGAGGTTCTGGATTTCACACGAGCTTGCGCAGGGCATGGGCGATCCCTGGAATCCCTACTACAGCAACTTTGCCGATGCTATAGCCATTGCGAGCAATCCCGATATCGTGAAAGATTTATCCAAGCATCCGGACGTTTACGGGCGCGCTCAGGTTATGCAATACTTGGCACGCGTGGCTGCGCTCAACCATAAGACCCCTCCGGGCGGAACAGAGAGCTATAAGTATAATGGGGAAGGCCTGGCCAAATGGTATGAGGAAAAACTGACGCCCGAGGATTTTGAGCGCACGGCCGGAATTTTAGAGAAGGCCGCAAAGGGCATGTTCGAGCACGGCATCCTTTACGAGGGCCTCGCCCGGGATTTAGGCAACCCGCTGCAGCTTCTGGATATATTCATAGCAAAGAAATTGGCGGCCGCTGATTCTGCCTTTAAGTCGGCTTATGATTATATTGCCGGTTCACCATCCAAAAGGGATACGCTTGTTGCCTATTTCGATAACCATATGGATTCCGTTTCCAGTGCGGGAGCCAATCCGAAGGATCTTGCCGATCCCCGCCGGCAATCTGGCGATCTGCTTTCAAAGGTCCAGAGGTATTTTATCGAGAAGAGCAAGCAGGGTGCCGACCGTGCGTCAATGGTGTATTATATTGGCGTTTGGGCGAGGTACGTGGATCGAGATGGCAAGTTCAACATGGACCGATTCCCATTCGATAGGTATAATAAAATTGCGGAAGGCAGGCTGAAAGCAACGAACCCTCTCATCAAGGGTTTGGAAGACGCTTTGAAGAGGGGAGAATTCGACGGGATTGCCAAGGATGTTGCTCGGCAACGCCTTGATGCTTATAAAACTAAACGAGCAGATTATGAAAAAGCCAGTCGTGAAGCCAATTATAGAAAATCGCAACGAATTTTGGAGTAATACGCCCCGAGACTAATTCGCGCAGCCGCGCCACTTTTTTTTGGAAGAAGCGCTTTCCCTTATTCCTTCTGGGCCGGTTTTTCATTTGATTTGGATTGGGGAGTTGGTGTCGGTGTTGGTCCGGCCTCCTCTTCTGCCGTTCCCTCCTCGGATTCCATTATGGCTTTGTATACTGTCCTTAGGGTTTTCAGGGCTTTTTCCGCATCATTGCACTTGTCTTCAAACTCTTGGCATCTCTTCAGAAAAGCATTCCAGACCCTCGACCCATACCGATGGTCGAGTAAAAGTCCTGAATTAAATGCAGATTTGGATGTATAAAAAACAAAACTTCCCGCCCACAGGCCCGCAGCGAATTCGATTGCCTTCGCGGTCACCTCCACACCTAAGTCCAGGTCCTTGAAATAATCTGGATCCCAATTCACCTGTTTGGGGCCGTTGATCGGGGATATTTTGTTAATTGTATCATAATCGAGAAAATCGAGATATAGGAAAGTATCGCTGGGTCCAGCATCCGAATTGGAAATTTTATTGAAAAACATACCCAAATTTGCAGAATCGACGGTTTGGTAAGGAACAATGGCGACGACTTCGGTAGTATCCGGCGTTTCAGCCTCGTATCCATCCGGGTCGATGAACTTGATCGGATTGTTCTCAACATACGCATACCGATTCAGGCTCTCCGGGTTTTTCAAACCGCCGCTGACCGGATCCGCCTGCAGGAACCTTCCAATTCCCGCATCATAATACCTCGCGCCGTAAAAATAAAGCCCGCTCTCCGCGTCCTGCTGCTTGCCCGTGTATTTCAGCTCATTACCCCCCTGCTTTTCAGCGCTCCTATCCTCCCCGAACGAATAATATTGATTCTCCTGCACCACTTCGCCAGCTTCAACCACTCCTGCGGTGCTTCCCAGATGATCCTGGATGTAATACTGCGTTACTCCGGGCCTGTCACTTGACACGGATGCAAGCAATGCACCCGCATGGAAGTACGTTTTCGAGACCGGAGGGTTGTTCTGAGGAGACGCAATATCCTGTGTTGCCGATGGGGAAGCGGAAGGCGAGGGCATTGTTGACGGGCTCGGAGTTGGCAATGGGAAATGGTTTATCAAAGGATCCACTATGCTGAAAGTAGGCGATGGCGAAAATGTTGGGATCGTCAAATTGACGGATTGGTTGATTAGGGGCAGCAAATCGACCGTGAAATTATCTGTGATGTTTATGCCGGTTATGTTGCTAATGCTCAAGTTTGTCAAGTTGCTTATCTGAATTGCATCGACGAAAAAGACGGATTCACTGTCGATGCCTGGCAACTCCAGGGCCGCATTGATGCCTGCAACCAGCAGGATGAACACCGCTGCAAACGACAATTGGCTTTTTCCGAATAATGCCGACATACTTAAACCCCCAGTTTTCCCCTAATGCCTACGAGTATGAAGTAATATAACCTTTTCGAGACCTTTGAAGGAAACATTTTCGATTGCCAACGTGCGTGTCCTTCCCACTCGCCCCCTGCCCGGAAAAAACGGAGCATACTTTAAAAAATGCCGAAATATTTCGTTGCGCCCGCCCAAAAATGATATAAATGTACGCTTAGGTAATTACTTTCAGAAAAGGGGGCATTGTGGGTTCTGAAAAATGGCAACATCCAGGGCTGTCGCCGCAAAATTATTGCTGATGGCATTATTCATCTCGGGGGCAGCCGTATTGGTATTTTCAAGGCCCGCAGCAGCAGGCCAAAGCGATCCGTATGCGCCGCTGGTCTATCCGTGGTTCGACTGGTATCTTCCGGATAATGCGGTGGTTACCGCAACCCCCTACCAGAGGCTTGACCCGAACGCGGACAATGCGCCTATCGATATTTATTGCTACATAGCCGCCGGCGGCAACCTTGGGGGCCAGCAGGTGTGCTGCGCGGATACCGACGGCAAGAGCTTTATTCATTCCGGGCATATTTACCTCGGGATCGGTTACAATCCGCCGCTTTCTATAAGGAAGGACAGCTGCGTCCATTACCGGCCCCCCGATGTCTTGCTCTCGTTCCTGCCCGGGACCAATTTCTCCGTAGGAGGGAACATTGCAGTTGATTGGGCGTGCCCGGATGGCTATCCGCCGTATCCCACCCCCTCGCCTAGCCCCTCCCCTAGTGCCTCTCCAAACCCGGAAAGCGGGTCGCGAATATACGACGTGACCTATAGTGATTTATTCGGCACATACGGCTGTGAAGGCGGCTGCGAGTACGGTACGTGCGTAGTCGCGCCAGGCGTCGAGCAGGATTCATACCTCAGCATGTGGGCTTTGGACAATTCAGTAGTCGTTGATTGCACGGCAAGTTCGGGGTGGGATTATGGAATCAGCGGATTGACCGCTTTGGTGACTGCGAAAGACATTAATGAGAACGTCGTATTTACCGAGACGCTATCCGCAAACCATCTGAATGATCCGTGGTCTGAAAATAGCGACTGCTTCCTCAGGACGGATGATGACTACCAAATCCTCTCTGGAAATACTGGCTGCAAAATCCACAAATATTATCCTTTCACCGAATATCCCGATGCATTCCCCGGAGAATGGACCGTTACTTGCACTGCCGAAAACTACGCCTACGACCATTCCCAGTTACCTGGCAAAACCGAAACAAAAGTGCTCGGATCAATTTGCAAGCCGCCGTGCTATGACACGACCGGCCCAATTATTTCCAGCACAACCGGATTCAGCAGCATCGATGCGAGTCTTGTGTGGTTTGAAGCCGGTGCCGTCGACTCGGAATCCGGTACGAGTTACATGGTTGTCAACGTAATGGTGGGCACCGATCCGGTAGTTGACAATGAGGTAGTGAACTGCAGGCCGGAAGGATGCAATTTGCACAGGCTGTTCCTGGGCAAGGGAAGCTGGAGCGCGAGCATCCGAGCATACGACATAAACGGGAACAAGGGCGAGAAAACGAATATTGCTTTCACCAATTGAAGGGACTAACATGGCAACAAAAAAAATTCCCAATGGCAAACCGCGGAAAGCAGCAGGCCCTTTCCCACTTCACATTAATCGCGCATTTGCACTGTTCTTATTTCTTCTGCTCTCAATGAATTTTGCGGCTGCGGAAGAGCCGCTGCTCGCCTCCGCGAGAATAAAGGATGCGCAGAACGCCCTCAACGTCAACGGCTTCAATGCAAACAGCGCCCTTTCTGGCGTCGTCAGTTCCGGTTTTCGCGATTCAATAAATCCGGTCACGGGCGCATTGAGCATCACCATGACTGATGCGGTAGTCAAGGGCAGGAACGGCATGGATGTCGTGCTGACAAGGCAATACAGCAGCAATGTCTTCCTCAACATCAACCAGGGCGCCGCCGTTGTTTGTGACAACCCGAACGGAGAGAATGATTTGACGTCGCCGGCGGTATGCAGCGACTGCATGACCCCTTCAAGCATTCCCTATCTATCCGGGAATACTAGATATATGGACCGATGCGCAAACATCCAGGGCCTGGAAAGCGCAAGCTTCATACGGCCAAAATACCTGGGCAGGGGCTGGAAATTAAATTACCTGGAAAACCGGATCAAGGACCCCACCCCCCTTGCGTACGATGAATTCGAATTCAGCCTTACTGCCTACCGGGGAATCAACAGCCTGGGCATGGTTACCGATAATGTGGAGCAACAGCTGATATTGCCAGCAGCCTTTGCGCCCAATAATATCATCTTCAATCCCGGCACCGATCCCATTTATTCCGGATGGGTCTATAGCGACCCCGGCCCAAGGTGGACCGTGGGGACAACCATAGGCCAGACGCCAAATAGTGTCTACAAGGCTCAAAACGGTGTTTTGCAGGGAAGCCTTTACGCTCCCCGCACATATTATTATGTGGCATACACTGATGATCTTTCGCCGGTAAATATGATTTATAGAAAGGCGGCTTCTGCCTTATGGCCGCCAATGGACATCAGCATGCACAGTGCAATTTATCATGCTAAGGATGGCCGGACCTACGGTTATACCTGGAATGTTCCATTTTGCGGGAAGTTTGACGATATGACTACTGAAGCCATGAGGCTAGGCTCTGGCGACGAATTCTGTTATGACCTAGATGGCGACCAACTTGCAAAGTCAAAAATCATGGCATGGACCGAAAATGCCTATCCCGGGGTGTATTTGACGCATATCCTCGACTCCTTCGGGAACATGATGCAGATATCCTACAAAAAAAACCTATTAAGCCAATCCCCTTTTATCGATTCAATATTCATTCCCGGACTTGGAAGCAACAGCGTGAATTTCTATTATGACCAGAGCCCCGTGACCATCGATTCAAAACTAAAGCAAATCGGAGTGCCCAATCCCAAGGGTGGCGCCCAGAATCAGGTGCTTTACCGCTACGAATCCATTGGCAGCCCCGTGCCTACAAAATTATTGCGCGCAAGCTGCATCGGCCCCAGTTGGGCCACGGGAGACGACATACAACTTGCCAGCTACGGCAGCGACCCGTGCTATTCGGGCACAAAGTATATTTACGGCTATGACACGGTCAGCCAGGAATTAACCTACGTCAAGCTGCCGACGGGTGCGGAAATAACCTATACATACGATTGGCAAGACCAGGTGCCTTCTTACGATCCGCTTGCAACGTACTTTACCCAGGAATTCGGCTTTTACGACATGGAGAAACGGGTCGTTGTGAAAAAAACCATTGCCAATGGGGGGAGCTGCATCAATGAAGAAGGCAATCCGACAAACGTGTGTTCCTGGGCATATGAGTATAGCAGGTCGGATCCGATTCCATTCGGCGACGGATCCAATGGGTACCATTACGATATGTTTACCACGGTAACCGATCCGTTCGGCAGCAAAACGGAGTATAGTTCATACGGAACCATCTCGCCCGGGTCATCTAAAGTCACTTAGTGATAATATGGGAATCAATAAGCTTTTTGCATCAAGCGGCGTCTTATTGTTATTTTTACTTCTGTTATTTCGGACCGCTAGCGCATTAACGGTAACCGAGGGGATATCCGAGGACTATTCCTTCAGGTCCGGCTTGACCTATAAGGTCGTTTACAAGGACAAGGATGACCATCTATTAAGGGCGGACCGCACTTATTGGGGTTCGAAATACCCGTTTGGCGATCCACGGACCACCGATTTGCCGTTGGATCCGGTCACACATATGCCTCGGCTCGATCAGCTCACTACCCCAATAGGCCTTAAACCCGGCATGCAGATCGTTTACTCCCCGGCAGGAAGCAATGTAATTCAGTATGGGGCAATTTCCTATTCCCTGGCTGTTTTGCCACAGATGGATGGCAAGGAGACGGTAATGTTCGAAATCCCCGAAGGCAACGTCAATTACAATGACCTAGACTATCGTGGAAGTGGGGAACGGTTCCAATACGACCTGTACGGCAATCCGAAGGTGGTTTATAGCCTGGGCAATACCGGGCAGGGAGAAGGGGGCCTATTTACGAAAACTTATGAAGGGACTTACAAGGTCAAGAATCCGAATTGCGATGGCACCGTACTCGAAGGAATATTGGGCTGCACGAGCATAACCGTAAGCGGCACTTCCAAAACCACGCTGAAAGGGTCGATAATAGACCATGACATCAAGCCGCTAGACAACATTGAGACGCACACGACATACCTCTATGAAAAAATGCCCTATACTGTCTATAGGAGTGTCGCGAACAGCCACCCGATATTCGGTTGGACTAATCTCCCCGTAGAAGTAGCTGTCAAGGATGCATTCGGCCGAACCCTCTCCAATACGGGGTATGCGTATGATGGAAAGCGCCTGGCGCCATGCACATCCTATTCGGACCACTCGTCCGATTGGCATTGCGGGAACAATTACGGGTATGATGATTGCATCATTACCAGCCCAACAAAAATTGTGAGCTATGGCACGCTGGGGAAAGGATATTTCAGTATGGCCTTGGATGAAATCGGCAATTATTTTGATGATGGAAAAGCGGTCCAAACAACCCTGGAAACC